>JAUVLC010000061.1 GCA_030595925.1 Clostridia bacterium
CAATTTACAAGTTTTGCAAGAACTGGATTCTGTTATGGAAGTGATTGAGCAGGTAGTAAAAGAAAGAATATGAATAAAATCCCCCCAACCCCCTTTTTCAAAGGGGGAGATAATATCATATCCTTTTTCAAGGGGGGGGGGGAGGCAATTACTTTTAACAAAAAGCTTTGCAATTGTTACAGATATAAATGAATTAACTGAATATTTTTGACAATACCGAATATTATATCAGGAGGAGATAATGAAAGATATAAAAAAAGTAGTTACAGTAGGATGTTCAGGATGTGGTGCGTTAGCCGCTTTAACAATAAAAAAATTGTGTTCTTCTATTGATGTAACTATTATTCGAGAATCAGAAGAAAAAGGTTTGTTGACCAGATGCGCGACCCCTTATATTTGTTGTGGCAATGTAATGGTAGATGCATCTTATAAAGATGATGAAATGTTTATTCAAAAGGGAATAAAATTAGTGAATGTAAAAGCTGTGGGAATAGATAGAAAAACAAAAGTAGTTACTACTGCTGATGGAAAAACTTATTCGTATGATAAACTTATTTTAGCAACCGGAGCAAAGCCAAGAATGCCTTCTGTTCAGGGAATTAAGTTACCCGGTGTATTTACTCTCCGAACAAGTGGCGATGCCGTAAATATTCTCAATTGGATAAATTCCAAACGCGTTAAGAATGTCGTTCTTTTAGGTGCAGGAGCAATAGGAATTGAAGAAGCCTATTTGCTTTCTCGGCAGGGAATAAATGTGACAGTTATTGAAATGCTTGGGCAGATTATGTCCAATGTCTTAGATTCTGATATGAGTAATGAAGTGCAAACCTATATGAAAGAGAAAAAAATACAGCTAAAATTGAATCAAAAAGTAATTTCAATTAATGGGAATGACAAGGTCCAGGGGGTAACACTATCTTCGGGGGAAAAGATAAATACTGATATGGTTATTATTTCGACAGGGGCTCCCTGTAATATTAAGCTTGCGGAAAAGACTGGATTAAAAAAGGGAAAATTTGGGTTAGAAGTTAATGAATATTTACAGACTTCAGATCCGGATGTGTTTGCCGGAGGGGATCTTATAGAATACCAAAATCATGTTACAGGGAAACCGATGCTTGGTCAGTTGAGGCCGAATGCTGTTATTGCCGGGAGAGTTATAGCTAAAAATATTTTAAATTTCAAAGTACAGTATCTTCCTTTAATTAATAGTTTTTGTACTAAATTTTTCAATAAGTTTATAGCAGGAGCAGGCATTACAGAACAGGATGCTAAAAAGGAAGCCATTGAGATAATTGCTGCGAAACAGAAATCTACCAATATGCATTCTATGATGAGAGAACGGAAAGAGTATATTGTAAAACTTATTTTCAATAAACAAAATCAGCATTTGATCGGCGGACAAATAGTCAGTGATTCTGAATGTCCGATAAGATACATTGATGTTATTGCAATGGCCATAAGATGTGGTTTAAATATTTTAGATTTGACTACATTGAGATGTGCCGGGCAACCGGAATTGTCATCAGACCCCGGCAAAGAGCCAATAGCATTAGCGGCTGAAAGTGCCTTTGAAGAATTCTATAATAAATAACCATATTTTTTTGGCAATGGGGATAGTATTAATTATGAAAAACGATGTTAAAAAATGGATGGAAGAAGATGGCCGGAAATTTTTAAGGGAAATCGATATAAAGAAAGGCCAAACTGTATTAGATTTTGGCTGTGGAGAGGGACATTATACAATTCCCTTATCTAAAGTAGTAGGTAAGAACGGGAAAGTATATGCATTAGATAAAGATAAGAACGTTTTGGATAAATTGGAAAAAGTAATAAAAGAAAACAATATAAAAAATGTTGACTTAATAAATGGGGGGTTAAAGATTCCTTTAAAGGAAGAATCTTTAGATGTTGTGTTATGTTATGATGTAATTCATTATGAAATAAAAAGGCAAAGAAAAAACATTTACAGTGAAATTTATAGGCTTTTAAAAAAAGAAAGCCTTTTTTCTGTTTATCCCAAGCATTATAAAAGCGATTACCCTTTAATGGAATTGGCCGAGATTGATCTGGAAAGTATAGTGAAAGAGATAGAAGAAGAAGGTTTTATTCTTAAGCATAAATTTTCAAAAACTCTCTTACATGATGATTGTTATAATAAAGGATATATATTAAATTTAAGGAGGAATTGAAATGCCCTGGATTGATGAAAAGAAATGTACTGGGTGCGGGATTTGTATAGAAAGGTGTCCGGTAAACGCAATTAAGGAAGAGGAGGGAAAAGCAAAAATAAATATGAATGAATGTATTCATTGCGGAACATGCCATGATGTATGTTCCCGGGAGGCAGTTAGACACGATGGTGAAAAAATACCCGAGGATGTAAAAGCTAATGTAGAAATGACAAAAAAATTTATGGAAGCCTGTGCGAAATATCTCGGAGATGATAAAGAAAAAAGAAAATGTTTGATGAGAATGACAAAATATTTTAATAAAGAAAAACTTGTTGCAGAAAAGACTTTGGAAGGAATTGAGAAGTTAAAAAATATGTAATTTTTTATCTTGAGAAAATGGAATGTCTTTCTGCTGTTGTAGGCCCACGGAAGTTTAATGAAATAGTAAAAAATTTGAAAGAAAAAGGTTACGGAAATATTAAAAGAGGGAAATACCTTTTTAAATAAAATAGATGAGTCTGAATTTGCAGAAATATAAAGTGAAGGAAGGAAAATGGGAGGTATATTTAAATTTTGTCCTTTATGTAAATATCAACTACGCAGAATCCGTATAGATGGGCAAAGGAGATTATTTTGTCAGAAATGTGGCTGGATTTATTATGATAACCCATTGCCGGTGGTGGTATGTGCAGCAAGGAACAGAAAGGGTGAAATTTTTATAGCAAGAAGAAATTTTAATCCGGGGAAAAACAAATGGGCTTTACCCGGAGGTTTTGTTGAATCAGCAGAAGCCCCTGAAATTGCGTGTTTGAGAGAGCTAAGGGAGGAAACAGGATTAAAAGGGAAAATAAAAAAATTAATCGGAGTATATCTCCAGAAAATCAGGGGGGATAAATCACTTCTTATTATTGGTTATGAAGTTGATGTTTTTAATTGTAATATATCATTAAATAACGAATTGAAAGATGCAAAATTCTTTAGTAAAAAAGATTTGCCTATTATTCCTTTTTTGTCTCACAGAAAAATGATAGAAAAAATTTTTAAAGTTAAACAAGTCCCATAAAGTGTTAAAGGTAAGAAACTGACTAAATTCTGTTTATTATTTTTTTATAACTATTGTTTATTTTGATATTGTTTCTAAAAGATTCAGGATGAATATTTTACCTCTGTTGCCATTACAGAAAAAGCAAGGAGGATTGGGCTTTTACATTTTAAATAATGTGATATAATATTTTTCATCAGGTATTACAAATTCTAACATCATTTTGTGCGAAAAGTGGGGGAATAAAAAATAATTTTTTTATAATGTGTGGAAAAAAGCCTGCGGCTACCAAAAAATAAAATACTTTTGACATTATTTAAAATATAGGAGAGAGATTTATTATGAGATTAAAGTTTTTTTCTTTTACAAGGATGATTCAAAACACGAAAACGACGGTAACAAGGTTTCCTCTGGCAAGTCTGATTGCTCTTTTGGGAACTATTAGTGCAATTTTTTTGTTACATACCGAGCAGACACCGCCTTCCTATGGGGCAGAAATGTTCTTAAAACTACTTTTAACGCTAAGCTTAGGATTTCCTTTAGCTGTTGCCGTGGTATTGTTTGGGGAACAACAGCAATGGCAACAGAAATACCGGGTTATTGCCAATAGATCTACGATGTTGTTTTTAATAGTCTACTACTTATTCTTGCCGAAAAATATTTTTGTAATAGAAGAAGTTTTTCAAATGCGGTATTTTATGTGGATGAGTAGTTTTTTAATATCACTTACCTTTATTTCCTTTTTGCAAAAAGAAAAAGTAAAAATGCTTGCCTTTTGGCAATATAATCGCATTATGTTTTTATCCCTTGCTGTAACTATCTTTTATGGATTATTTATTCAGATTGGTTTGTCTATTGCTATTGGTTCTGTTGATTTTCTCTTTAATGTAGAAATAGATAGCAAAAGATATATGGAATTATGGATTATAGTTGTTGGGATATTTAGTACTATGTTTTTTCTTTCCCGAATTCCCAAAAATACTTTAGAATTGCCGGAAGAAGATTTTTATCCGCGGGAATTACGGATGTTTTCTCAATATGTGTTAGTTCCTTTAGTTGCCGTATATTTTCTGATTTTATACGCTTATGTTGCTAAGGTTTTAATTACCTGGGATTGGCCCAAAGGGATGCTGGCCTATATGATTTTAGGGTTTTCTTTTTTAGGTGTTCTAACCTATATTAGTCTATATCCACTAAGAGAAAAGGTAGAGTGGATTAAAAAAGCCGGTCAAGTATTTTATTTTATGCTTATTCCCCAAATCGTGATGTTATTTTGGACACTCTGGTTTCGGATTTCGCAATACGGCATAACTGAGAAGAGATATTTGGTTTTTGTTTTTGGATTGTGGTTGTTGGGAATAGGAATATATTTTTTGCTGAGCAAGAAGAAAGATATTCGGATTATTCCCATTGCCGTTTTTATTCTTGCACTAAGTTGTTCTTTTGGCCCCTGGGGAGCTTTTGCTGTTTCCCAAAGAAATCAAACAGGGCGTTTAAAAAGATTATTAACAAAGAGTAACATTTTAATTAATAGAAAAATCAAAAAATCAGAAAAAAAAGTGCCTTTTGATGATAGAAAAGAAATAAGTGCTGTTATTCGTTATCTAATCGAAGCTCATGGTGTAGGTAGTATTCAACCCTGGTTTGGACAGGACTTGACTTTATTTAAAGAGAAGGAAGAGATAAAAAGTGGAAGAAAGGGTTATTCTTCAGTTGGGTTACCGTCAAAAATAGTGGAAGAGCTTCTTGGGTTTACTTACGTTAACCGATGGGAGAATAGAAAGACTAACGACGAATATTTTTCTTTACATCCTTCCCAAACTTCAAAAAGGGTCATGGATATTTCAGAATACAATTATATGGAAATAGTAGATTGTAAAGTAGGCTTTTTCGGTGAAATTAACGGGGATAAATATAAATTTAAAATTGATGATGATAATAATGAATTTGTCATATTTAAAGATGATGCTATTTTAACCAGAATAGCACTACAAGAGTTTTTAAAAAGTATTTTAGAAAAGTATTTTAAAGAAGGAAAAAATAGTTTTCTTCGTGAAGAAATAAAAGTCGTACATAAAGATAAAAACATTAACTGTGCTTTGTATTTTTCCCACATTTCCGGTAAAAGGGGAAAAGATGAAAAATGTACAATTCAATCTATAAGAGCGGTACTATTATTTTCCCTATAAAAAATCAAGTGAGGCAGTCCTTCAAAAAAAAAGACTTGACAAAATTTAGAGGACGATGTATAATGTAATTGGGAATGAAAACCATTACCATTTAGGAGATGATTAGAAATGCCTGGACGAAACGGTAAGGGGCCAGCCTGGTGGCGCGGAAAATTTAGAGGATGTGGTTATAGACTGACTGTACCCAGGGAAACGATCATAGAGGTTTTAAGTAAAGCGGCGAAACATTTAAGTGCTGAAGAGATATATCTGGCAGTACATAAAGTGTATCCGGCTATTGGGCTTACTACTATTTATCGCACTCTGGAATTATTGGTACAAATAGGATTAGTTTTCAAATTTGATTTTGGAGATGGAAGAGCCCGTTATGAATTAGCGGAAGGGCCTAAAGGAATAAGGCAGCATTATCATTTGGTATGTACCAATTGCGGCAGAGTAATAGACTATACGGATTTTATAGATGAAGCCAAAGAATTTCTTTCACAAACAATGAAGGCTCTTACTGAAAAATATAATTTTAAGATAGCTAATCATCTTATTCAGTTTTACGGATTATGTGAAAAATGTCAAAAATAGAAAGTGGAAGAATATATTTTTTGAGCATAAATGAAAATGGTTGTTATTAATAAAAAAAGGAGGTGATTAAAATGCCAGGTGGAGATAGAACAGGCCCTCGTGGATTAGGGCCAATGACTGGTCGGGCAGCTGGATATTGTTCTGGTTCCCCTACTCCAGGTTATATGAATGGTATTCCCGGGAGAGGCCGGGGTGGTTTTGGTCGTGGCTGGGGTAGAGGCCGTGGTTGGGGACGAGGTTTTGGCAGGGGTTTTGGTCGGCAAGGATTTGCATATCCTTATGAAATGCCGTATTATGGAAATGCTTATCCTACAGCTCCGTATGCTCCGGAGATTACTCCTCAGCAAGAAGCCTCAATGTTGAAGGAACAGGCTAAAGCTATGCAGGAAGAGATTAAACTGGTAAATCAGCGCATAAAAGAATTAGAGTCGGCTGTCGCATCAAAAGGCGATGAGTAAGCGTTAGGTGGGAGTAGAATGAATAGTTCTATTCCCACCTAAATTTCGAGAGGAAAAAGAGGTTAATTATGAAAATAGCAATTTCAACTGATGGAGAGTTTATTTCTGCCCATTTTGGACGTTGTCCGACTTTTACTATTGTAGATATTGAGAATAATGAGGTAGTTAAAAAAGAGACTGTTGATAATCCGGGACATCATCCGGGATTTATTCCGCAGTTTTTACATCAAAGAGGGGTAGAATATATTGTCGCCGGTGGAATGGGTGCTCGGGCAACAGAGCTTTTTAATGAAACGGGAATAAAAACAATTGTAGGAATAAGTGGTAAAATAGATGATACAATAGAAAAGCTTAAAAAAGGAACATTAGAAAATAAAGAAAGCCTTTGTAAACCAGGTGTAGGAAGGGGATATGGTATTGAAAAAAGTGTGTGCGATCATCCCGATGAAAAAAAATAAAAAACAGAGGTAGCCGCAACTTTTAGGTTGCGTTATCGTCGGAGATAAAGCCTGTGACTACAAGGATAGAAATCAAAACAGAAATATGCAGATATTTTTGACATTACTTAAACAGAAAGGGAGGGAAGAAGATGAAGATTTGTATAACTGCAGAAGGGGATAATTTAAATTCCACGGTAGATCCCCGCTTCGGAAGATGCCAATATTTTATTGTAGTAGATAGTGATACCTTAGAATTTGAGGCGATTCAAAATCCAAATAGAGAAACAATGGGCGGTGCCGGGATTCAATCCGCTCAACTTATTGCCGGGAAACAGGCTAAAGCAGTGTTGTCGGGAAATATTGGGCCCAATGCTTTTCAAACCCTTCAGGCGGCAGAGGTAGAAATAATTACCGGGATTTCAGGAACGGTTAAAGAGGTAATAGAACAATATAAAGAGGGTAAATTAAAATCAACCCAGGGACCCAGTGTAAATTCGAAATTCGGTATGCCGGAGCAAAATTAGAATAATTAAAAGGCCTTCTGCGAAATAACACATTCTGCCTGCCTGTTTGCCAGTCAGTAAGGTGGATCATTCTGCACTTGCAGACTGTGTCACAATCCACTTTTTGGTAGTCGCAGGCTTTAGCCTGCGGAAAAGCTCCGACGGTAACGCAACCTAAAGGTTGCGGCTACCACATAAAAACATGAATTGTGACACAGTCTGTTGATGCGGAATCTATAATGTCCTTAAAATACCAATAGATTCCTGCTTCCGCAGGAATGACAATAAAGGGAAAAAGGTTATTATGCAGTAAGCTTAATATTTAAAAATTAAGGAGGTGATTAAGATGCCCAGAGGAGATGGAACAGGTCCGTTTGGTCCAGGTTCGGGAAGAGGAGGAGGACGAGGTCAAGGAGGAGGTTTTGGAGGGGGCCGTCCCGGGATGGGTCCGGAAGGTTCTTGTATATGTCCGAAGTGCGGCAATAAAGTTGCCCATCAGGCAGGGGTTCCCTGTACGTCAATGAGTTGTCCGAATTGTGGGACAAAAATGACTAGAAATTAAGTGCATTTTTTTAACGCTTATTTAATGTAGGGGCGACCTTTGGTCGCCCGAAAGACTTAAAGGATTACTCCTACGCGAAAATTTGTTAAATCATTCAGGTCACATTCTGCCTTTATTTTTCTGAGGGTTATATTTCAAATTCTGATTTTTTGAGGGAGAAAAAAAGTAGATGATTATTTCAGTAGCCAGTGGTAAAGGTGGGACGGGAAAGACATTGGTATCCACCAGTCTTGCCCTTTCTATAGAGAACAATGTACAACTTTTAGATTGTGATGTAGAAGAGCCCAATGCTCATATTTTTATAAAAGCGGAGATTAAAAATAAATATCCGGCTTTTATTCCTATTCCTCAAATTGATAAAGAAAAATGTAATTTTTGTGGTAAATGTGCCGAGGTGTGTGTTTATAATGCTATAGCGGTGTTGAAACAAGACGTTTTAATTTTTAAAGAGCTTTGTCATGGTTGTGGTGCCTGTAGTTTTCTTTGTCCGCAAAAAGCAATAAGAGAAGTTAATAAAGAAATTGGGATAGTTAATAAGGGTAATTTCAAAGCGATAGAATTCGTTGAGGGGAAGCTTAATATTGGGGAAGCAATGGCTCCCCCCTTAATTCGACAGGTTAAAGAACATATAGATCCTGAGCAAACAGTGATTATTGATGCTCCTCCCGGAACGTCCTGTCCGGTTATTGTTTCCATTACAGGAACGGATTTTTGCCTGTTAGTAACAGAACCAACCCCTTTTGGCCTTAATGATTTGATATTAAGTGTGGAAGTAATGAGAAAACTTAAGATTCCCTTTGGTGTGGTTATTAATCGCTGTGATTTGGGAGATGAAGAAACGCAGAAATATTGTACAAAGGAAAATATTCCGATACTGATGAATATTCCTTTTAAAAAAGAGATAGCAATTGCATATTCCAAAGGGACACCTCTGGTAGAAGCATTTCCCGAATATAAAAATAAATTTATGGATTTGTTGAATAAGATAAAAGTAACGGCAAGCAGTACTACCCCGCAGCAAGCTGCAGGGAATTAAACTCGTGACCCTTCGCTTCCTTGCAGTTGCTCAGGATCAATTCGACTACAGAGTTTTTTTCAGCTAAAGCTGACAAAAACTCTAAGTCTCATTGAAATTAAATTATACAAGGATTGATAATGAAACAAATTGTGATAATCAGTGGTAAAGGAGGAACGGGAAAAACCGTAGTAACCAGTGCTTTTGCTTCTTTGGCTAAAAACAAAGTAATGGCAGACTGTGATGTTGATGCTGCTGATTTACATTTGTTGCTTAGTCCGCAAATAAAAGAAAGAAATGAATTTAAAAGCGGGGTGACGGCAATTATTGATAAAGAACGTTGTAATCAATGTGAGCAATGTGTTCAGGTGTGCCGTTTTTCCGCTATAGAGACGAGTCAATCTGCCTCAGGAAAAAAAGAATTTGTGGTAGACCCTGTTGCTTGTGAAGGATGTGCCTTTTGCAGTTATGTCTGTCCTACCAAAGCGATAAAAATGGAAGAGAATCTATCCGGAGAATGGTATATTTCGGATACCAGGTTTGGTTCCCTTGTTCATGCCAGATTGGGAATAGCTTCTGAAAATTCAGGGAAACTTGTTACCCTGGTGAAACAAAAAGCAAAAGAATTAGCCGAAAAGCAAGATTGTGATTGGATTATTATCGATGGTGCTCCCGGGATAGGATGTCCGGTAATTGCTTCCTTATCCGGGGTGGACTATGCGTTAGTTATAACCGAGCCAACATTATCCGGCCTTCACGATGCGGATAGAGTGATTAATATGGTAAAGCATTTTAAACTTTCGGTTAAATTAATCATCAACAAATACGATTTAAATAAAGAGATGACCGAAAAGATAGAAGAATATTGTAAAAGCAAGGATATTCCTCTTATCGGGAAAATAAGTTTTGATGAATCAATAGTAAAGGCGATGATAGAGGGTAAAACAGTCATCGAATATGGGCAGGGAAAAGCCCGGGACGAGATTATTACAATTTGGGATAGATTAAAAAAAACTTGACAAATTAAACGAAGTAAGTTATAATTAGAATATAAAACTAAAATGGTCGAATATTTAGAAAGGTGTATTTAATTGAAAACAAACGAGAAAAAAGGAATTATCACTAAAGTAGCGCAAAGAATTTTTTCTAAATATGGTTTAATTAAAACAACCGTTGATGAAATTGCCAAAGCCGCCCGAATGGGGAAAGCAAGTTTATATCATTATTTCAAAAGTAAGGAAGATATTTTTAGAGAGGTTGTTGAAAAAGAGAATAGATTTTTAAAAGAAAAAATACAGGAAGCAATAAACAGCGGGCATACACCGCAAAAAAAAATCAGAGCATATATAATGACTCGAATGAAATATCTCAGTGAGCTGGCTAATATCCACAGCGCTCTCAAGGATGATTATCTTGATCATTATGCTTTTATAGAAAAAATAAGAGAGAAAACTTTTCAGGAAGAAATTACAACAATTCAAGCAATTCTAAAAGAAGGGGTAAAAAACGGAATATTTGCAATTAGTGATACAGAATTGACTTCATTTGCGATTATTTCCGCACTAAAGGGTTTGGAATATCCCTGGTCGGTGAAAACATCTTTACCGGAGATAGAAAAGAATATAGATAAATTGATGGAAATACTTTTTAATGGGATTATAAAAAGGTAGTTTATTTTTTTTTGTTCAAAAATGGAACGAAAAACCAAAACGGTTGAATAGTTTGAAAGGAGAAAAATGTTACTATTTAATGAAGTCAAAAAAATTGTGGTTAATCAACTCCGGGTTGATGACTCAAAGGTAAAATTAGACTCTAAATTTATTGATGATTTAGGTGCTGATTCTTTAGATTTGGCTCAGTTGCTGATGTTTGTGGAAGATGAATTTGGGATTAATATTATTGATACTAACTATTTTCAGAGGTTTATTACTATTGGCGATCTGGTAAAAATTGTAGAAGAAGAAATAAAAGGGAAGGATAGTTTAAAAAAAATAAAAGTTTAAATTAATAGAAATTGTAATTATATATTTTCTGGATGGGCATAGAGTGTAGGGCAGATAAGGAGAGAAAAATGAATGAGATAAATATTAAAGTTGTTGAAAGCAAAAAAGATTTAAAAAAATTTTTAAAATTTTCCTGGAAAATTTACCGGGACAATTCTTATTGGGTTCCACCATTGATGAAAGAGGTTAAGCATTTACTTGATATTGAAAAACATCCCTTTTGGAGGCATGCAAAGAGAGAATTATTCTTGGCTGAAAGGCATGGGGAGGTTGTGGGAAGAATTGCTGCTATTGTTGATCAAAATCATAATAGCTTTCACCAGGAGAAAACCGGGTTTTTCGGTTTTTTTGAATGTATTGAGGATTATGCCGTTGCTGAAGCTTTATTGAATACAGCAAAGCGATGGTGCCAAATGGAGAAAATGGAGATTTTTCGTGGTCCGGTAAATCCCAGTATGAACGAAGAATGTGCATTTCTTCTGGAAGGGTTTGATAAATCGCCAACAATAATGATGTCTTATACCCAACCCTATTATCTTGAATTTATGGAACGATATGGCTTTCGAAAAGCAAAAGATTTATATGCTCTACTCAAAAAAATAGAAGACGGTATTCCTAAACGCATTGAAAAAGTCGTAGAGAGAATAAAGAAAAAAACAAGGGTGAGAGTACGGTCCTTCGATATGAAAAATTATAAAAGAGACATTCAATTTATTAAAGATATTTATAACTCTGCCTGGGAAAAAAATTGGGGTTTTGTTCCAATGACAGATGATGAAATGGATTTGACTGCAGAAAATATTAAACAAATTGCCATTCCTGATATGGTTCTCTTTGCGGAAATAAAAGGTAAACCTGTGGGGGTGAGTGTTACTGTTCCGGACTTTAATCAGGTATTGAAAAAATTAAACGGCAAATTAGGACTGATTGGGATATTGAAATTTTTATATTATAAGAGAAAAATAGACGGAGTTCGTTCAATCCTTGGTGGAGTAAAAAAAGAATACCGGAATTCCGGGATTATTGCTGTTTTATCTTATGAAACAGAAAAGAATATAATTAAATTAGGATATAAATGGTGTGAATTAGGTTGGAATTTGGAGGATAATGATTTAATAAATCAATTTGATATGGCTATCGGAGGGAAGATTTGTAAGAAATATAGAATTTATGAGATGGAGATTTAATGATGAGAAAAAAATTAAAAATAGGGTTGGCCCTGGGAAGCGGAGCGGCACGGGGTTTAGCTCATATTGGTGTATTAAAAGTTTTGGAAAAAGAGAAAATTCCTATTGACTTAATTGCGGGAACGAGTATGGGGGCATTAGTTGGTGGAGCCTATGCCGTAGGAATGTCTGTGGATGAGATGGAAAAAATAGCGATGGAAGTGGACTGGAAAAGGTTAGGCCGGTTAATGGATTTTGTTATTCCCAGGGCAGGATTTATCAACGGGAAAAAAGTGAAAACTTTCATCAAAACCCTGGTAAAGAATAAAAAGATTGAGGAACTCAAAATACCTTTTGCTACTGTGGCTACAGATATTGAAACAGGAGAGGAAGTAGTTATTCAGCAAGGTTCGATAGTAGAAGCAATCCGGGCCAGTGCTTCAATCCCGGGTATTTTTACTCCGGTCAGGAATGGGGGAAAAATTTTAGTCGATGGAGGATTGGTTAATCCTATTCCAATAAGTGTAGTGAAAAAAATGGGAGCAGGTATTATTATTGCGGTTAATGTTATTTCCGGTCCGAAGAGGAAAACCCCTTCTAAAAAACTTCTATCACCTGCTTCTGTTTTAGCAAAGAAAAATCAATCCGTCAAATATAATGAATCTCGTTTGCCCGGATTAGACCTTGCAGTGATCAGAACTAAATTTGATAAACTATTAAAAGAGAAACTGATAAGCAGCGAGAAGTGGAAACAGATTGTTAACCGATTTCAAAAAGAGGAAGATAAATCACTACCCAGCATTATTACTGTACTATCCCAAACAATAAAAATAGCGGAAGAGAAAATGGTAGAATCCTCTTTAAGAGGAGGGGAAGTAGATATACTTATTAATCCGCAAATCGGACAAGTTAAATTTACGGAATTTAATCGTGCAGAGGAATGTATTCGAGCGGGGGAGTTAGCAGCTTTATCTAACTTAGCATTGTTGAAGAAAATATCACAGAGAAAGAAGTGAGTTTAAAAACAAGGTTATATGGCAAGCGAAAAAGAGATAGAGAAACAGATTGAAAAAACGGTTAAAAACGTTGTAGAAAAGCTATATATATCGAAGAAGGAAATAAAAGATCTTAAATCTGAAATTGTATTGCTAAAAAAGAAATTAAACAAAGAAGAATAAAACGACGCGTTAGCTCTACAGTGAAAAAGCATGGATGAGATATTTACCTGTTTTCTTAAGTACAATGTTTCCGAAGACCTATGAATATTTTTTAAAAAAAAATGTAAAAGATGTCAAGAAATAGATCCGGATATCTCAAGCATATTTAATACCATATTGCAGGCAATTTATGCTATGAAGTATGAAATAGCGAACTTAAAAATAAAAGATGCAGATATAATAATAACTCCTGATACGGTGTATATTGTGACATTGGAAATTTATCGGGGTAAAAAAGCTATATTAGAAGGATATAAAACAGTGAAAGATGTCCTTTCAAAAAGCAAAATTTATCGCTGCCCTGATAAGGTAGTTTTGTCTTAAATTTTGTTTAGTGATTTCTTTTGTGGGAGGCCGTTATGATACATATCGACTACTTCTTTTCATTTATTTTTTTCTCGTTTCTTGGTTGGATTTTGGAGGTTTTTTATAGATCCATAAGTAATAAACGTTTCATAAATCCGGGGTTATTCAAAGGTCCTTATTTAATCCTTTATGGCACGGGTGCTTTGGTCCTTATAATTTGCATACCTTTGGTTTCGACGGCCAACTTATTTGTAAAAATTTTGGTATATTTTGTAGCCACTACAGGTCTTGAACTGGTTGCAGGGCTTATTGGAGAATGCCTTTCTCCTGTGCGTCTGTGGGATTATTCTAACCGGCGATTCCAATTTAGGGGGCATATTTGTCTAGAGTTTTCATTGTATTGGATTATCCTGGCATTTGTCTTTGAATATCTTTTTTTATCTTTATATCAGACATTCCTCGCATGGTTGCCTTTTAGCGGTAAGGTGGTATTTAGCTGGTGTGTTTTTTTCATAATGTTGTCTGATTTTATATTTATCTCTACTAAACGTGTTTTTTATTTAAAGGGAAAAGTGAAAAAAGATTACTTGTCTCTAAAGTCAGAGTTTGATGCATTGGCTGCTCCTTTACTTGAAAACCCATCGGTAAAGGAACTTGCTAAATATAAACATCATCGTGAAAAGACAAGGCTTGCGCATGTAATAGAGGTGGCCTGGCTTAGTTTTATTTGGGGGAAATATCTTTCCTCAGATTACGTCAATCAGACGTCTTTTAATGGAGCGGGTAAGATTCACGGTCAAAAACTTGATTGCCGTGCCATAGTCAGAGGGGCAATACTCCACGATTTATTTTTTTATGATTGGTTGCGTGAAGGGCCAAAATTACACGGCTTTCGTCATTGTAAAATATCTCTAAAAAATGCGCAAAAAATAGTTCAATTGATGCCTAAAGAGATTGACATCATTAAAAAACATATGTGGCCATTAACCATTATACCTCCTCGCTATAAGGAGTCGCTTTTAGTATGTTTGGTGGATAGTTATTGTATGTTAAAAGATTACTTACAGATTAAAGCAAAGGGTGGAGTGAATAAATAAGAACAGTTGAGAGGAAAAAGTAAGATGTTAAATACTTATCTGACAGGCATAGATATGGGTTCTACGACAGCCAAGGTGGCCGTTTGTGATGCTGATGGTAAACTAATTTTTTCGCGTTATCGCCGCCACAATGCAAAAATTGCAGAAACAGCCTTAGATATTTTAAAAGAGGCTCATGAAGAATTGGGTAACATACGGCTGCAATTG
>JAUVLC010000049.1 GCA_030595925.1 Clostridia bacterium
AAATCCGAAATCCGAAATACTAAACCCTCCTTACAGACTGGAGGACAGGCAAATTCAAAACTCTAAATTCAAAACAAAGAAAATAAAGGTAAAATGTGTTTTGAACGACTTAGCAAATTTTAGCGAAAATTAGCATTTGCAAACCGCTTTTTTTTAAACCTCAATTTAATCAATTTAAACTTCAAACTCATATATCTGTTGTCTTTATTCCGTTGTCTATCGACTATGGACTGTGGACTATTTTTTTTTGCGTGCCCAAAGGGTAAAATTATGCGTCTAGAGAAAAACATGTTTTGCCTTTATTTTCCTCGTCCGGGTGAACACAGGGGTTCACCCCTACAATAACATCTCAATGTTTAACTGTTTTATCAAAATCGCCCTAACCCCCTTTTTCAAAGGGGGGGAATTCGTTCATATCATACATTGTCATAAACGCAAAGAGACAAATCCAAAATTCAGAAACTTACCTTACTTATCCTATCCAGAGATTGTTTCAATCTATCTTCTTCTACGGTTAAAGCAAATCGGACATAACCTTCCCCTGAGGGACCAAAACCTTTTCCCGGAGTACAAATAATTCCTGCCTCTTCCAATAATTTTGTCGCACATTGAGCAGAAGAAGAACCATCCGGAACCTTCGTCCAAACATAAAAAGTAGCTTGCGGCATTTTTACCTGCCACCCCAAGTCTATTAAGCCTTCCACCAAAACATCCCGGCGTCTTTTATACAGCTGTCTTATTTTTTCTACTGCCTCCTGTGATTCTTCCAATGCACTCATTCCGGCTACTTGAATACAGTCAAAGACCCCTGAATCAAGATTATCTTTAATCCGGGATAAACCCTTAATTAGTTTTTCATTACCAACAACAAATCCTATTCTCCATCCGGTCATATTGTAAGTTTTAGATAAAGAATGAAACTCTACCCCAACTTCTTTCGCTCCTTCAACTTCTAAAAAACTAAGCGGTTTTTCCTCTTCAAAATAAATTTCGGAATAAGCTGCATCATGTACTACAATAATTTCATTTTTATCAGCAAAACGAACAACCTCTTCGAAAAACCTTTTATCAGCAACAGCGGCAGTAGGATTATTAGGATAATTAAGAAAGAGCAACTTTGCTTTTTCCCGTATTGCTTGTGGGATGGAAGAAAAATCGGGCAGGAAATTGTTTTTTTCCAGAAGTGGTAAATAATAAGGAGTTCCTCCGGCAAAAATAGTGCTACTTGTATATACGGGATAAGCCGGCTCCGGAATCAGCACTACATCCCCCGGATTTATAAAGGCAAGAGGAAAATGTCCAATCCCTTCTTTGGAACCAATTAAAGTGTAAATTTCTTTTGCAAAATTTATTTCTACACCAAAACGCTCTTTATACCAACAAGCTGATACCTGCCTAAATTGTTCCAGGCCTGTACCCATAGGGTAATGATGATATTGGGAATTACCCAGGGCTTTTTTCATTGCTTCAACAATGTGAGGAAATGTGGGTTGGTCGGGATCCCCTATACCTAAATTAATAATATCCACTCCCTGTTTTATTAACTCTTTTTTTTTGCGGTCAATTTCTACAAATAAATAACCCGGAAGCTGTTCCAACCTCCGGGCATAAGAAAAATTCAATTTCTCTTTTGTTTCTTTCTGTAACATTCTTTTATTTCTCCCCATCTTTCTTTTTCTCTGTTTTCTTAAATATTGACCAAATCCCCCAAATCAAAAAAAACAAAAAAATCAAAGCTGTTAAATTAGTAGTCCATCCATTAAATATTCCCTGTTCATGCCAATACTCATAACCAAAATCAGCCAAATTCTTTTGCGTAAAAAGCACCAAAAAAAAAGGCTGAATCTTTTCCAATAAACCACCTTTAAAAACCAATAACGACCAGAAAAGCCAGAAAAGAATAGAAATCCCAAGCATAGTTAAAACAATCATCGCTCCAATATAAGCCGGGTCATATTGCAATTCATCTTCTTCTATATCATCATCAAAAAAACCTGCAACAACATCTAAAACCCGCAAAAATAAATTTTTCTTTTTTTCGAACATAAATATTTTCTCTATATTTATTAAACTAATTTTTTATCTCACTTTATTTCTTAAAGTACCAATTTTTTCAATCACTACTTCTACGATATCTCCCGGATGCATCGGACCTATCCCCGGGGGTGTCCCTGTCGCAATTACATCCCCCGGCAAAAGCATCATCACCGAAGAAATAAAACTAACTATTTCTTCAATTTTAAAAACAAAGTCACTCGTTCGGGAAAATTGTTTTCTGTTTCCGTTTAGATAAAGTTCAATTTTAAGATCATCAGGATTAAGATCACTAACAATACACGGCCCCATCGGAGCAAACGTATCAAACGCTTTAGCCCTTGTCCACTGAATGTCCTTTTGTTGTAAATCCCTGGCCGTAACGTCATTGAAGCAAGTATAACCTAAAATATATTCATTTACTTTATGAGAATCTATATGAAAAGCTTGTTTTTTTATTACCACACCCAATTCTGCCTCATAATCAACCCTTTTGCTCATCTCAGGATAAATTATTTCTTCTTCCGGGCCAATTACTGCAGTAGAAGGTTTAATAAAAATTATTGGATTTTGAGGAATATCCATTCCTAATTCTTCTGCATGCTTACGATAATTTAACCCGACTGCTACTACTTTACTGGGACAACAGGGTGAAAGTAAAGTTACCTCATTAAGATTATATTCCTTATTTTTTATTCTAAATTGCTCCCAAAAATCACCTTCTATTTCTCTTATTCTTTCTTCTTCCCAGATCCCCCTTTTTTCTTCACCCTGATAAGTAAATCTTACATATCTCATATTTTTTTTCTGCGTTTGTTATTTTTTGTTTGATATATCACTGATTTATTTCCCCCGCCTTTCTTAGCTTTATACATTGCCTTATCGGCTAAAGAAATTAATTCTTTTATACTCCCGGCCTCTTGGGGATAAAAAGCAACTCCTATACTCATACTCATCTTAATCTTTTTTTTGCCCTTACCAAAGATAAATTGCGATTGTTCTACTTTTTTTCTTATCCTTTCTGCTGCTGAGGAAATACCAGTATCTTCTATACCCGTGTTAGGTAAAATAACCGCAAATTCATCCCCCCCATAACGGCATAACACATCTATTATGCGTATGTTTTTATTAATAATACCAACTATGCTCTTTAATATTTTATTACCGCTAAGATGACCGTAAGTGTCATTATGTTCTTTAAAATTATCTAAATCAATCATCATCAGACCCAGAGGAAACTTATATCTATTAGCTCTATTCATTTCTTCTTCTAATCTCGTTTTAAGATAACGATAATTATAAATTGAAGTAAGCTCATCAGAAACAGTCATTCTTTTTGTTTTTTCGTAAAGTAATATGTTTTCAAAAGTAACTAAAGCATGTGTAGCCAGAGTATCTAAAAGACGAATATTTTCTGTTGAATAAAAAGAATCCATAGTCGTTCTCTTTGTTTTCTTTTTGCTCCAAACAGACAGATATTTTAATCTTTTTTCATCTTCATTTTTCTTCCGCGAAAAAATTATTTCCTTTTCCTCTAATTCGTTTTTTCGATTTATTTTTCCATTTTTGGTAATTTTACGAAGTTCTTTTAACATCCATGATAATTTTTTTATCAATATATTATCAGGCATAACTTGTCCCCCCTTGACTGGCTAAGCTTTCCCTCAACCCGGCAAATATACTTTTTGTCTATTTTAAATCCAAAACATTCTCCATATCATATAAACCCTTTGGTTTATCTATCAACCACTTTGTGGCAAACAAAGCCCCGGAAGCAAAAGCATCCCGACTATGAGCACGATGAATCAATTCAATCCGTTCCCCCGTTCCGGCAAAAAAAACAGTGTGTTCTCCTACCACATCCCCGGCACGCACCGCATGAACACCTATTTCTTCTTTCTTTCTGGCACCTATCATTCCTTCCCTTCCACAAACTTTAACTTTATTAATATTTCTATCTAAAGCCCGGGCAATAATTTCAGCAATTCGGTTAGCAGTACCGGAAGGAGCATCTTTTTTCTTATTGTGGTGTATCTCTAAAATTTCCACATCATAATCACTAAGTACATTAGCAACCTCACCAACCAGCTTAAAAAGAAGATTTACACCCTTACTCATATTTGGAGCTAAAACGCAAGGAATATCTTTGATAATATTTTTTAATTCCTCTAACTCTTCGGAAGAAAAGCCGGTAGTACCGATTACCATTTTTTTATTCTCATTTGCTATTATCCTGGCATGTTCAATACAAGATTTTGGGTTAGTAAAATCAATTACAACTTCACCATCTTTTATTACACTTCTTAAATTGTCCGTTAAACTTACACCTTCGGATATTTTTAGGCCCAATAAAGAATGTCCTTCAGCCTCAATTCCCCCAGCAAGTTTTAATTCTTCATCTTTCATAGCAAGATCAATTAATCTTTCTCCCATTCTTCCTTTTGCCCCACAAATAATAACTTTAATCATTTTCATCTCCGTAATTTTTTTCGATAATATTATAGATACTAGTAAAATATTGTATAAATTATATAATACATTACAAGTCAATGTCAAATAAATTTTCGCTTAAATAATGTTTTTTACTATTTATAAGCTCATTAAGGAAGATTAGAAAAATAAAGAGAAACAGTGCTTCGAACGATATAGCAAATTTTTCGCGTAGGGGTGGACTTGTCCACCCTTTAATAAGCGAAAAAAACAAGCTTATTTGAGCAAACAATTACTCATCTATTATAAAAAAATATTTACTTCCGGCTGGATGTTTTAATAAATCAAATACCCCGCAGCAAGCTGCGGCAAATTAAAACCGAGACCCTTCGACTGAGTTTATCCTGAGCATAGTCGAAAGGATCAGCATAAACTCAGCTAAAGTGCGCAGGATCCAAAGAAAAGAACTTAATTCGGTTGGCTATATTAATCATCATCAAATACAATATTGATTTTTACTAACAACTCTTCCCCTATTTTCCCTTTTTTATTTTCTTTTATTTTTTTTAGTGTTCTTAATATTCTTTTTTTTACTTTCTCTTCTTTTTCAGTAGAAACAACATTCAACAACAAGCTTATACCTTCCAGGTCTTCCACTTCACCCATAACCCAAACACCACTCATTCGAGACCACTTATCCTCAGACAAAACCATTTCTTCTATCATCTTCACAGATCTCTCCCTATTATATCTATATAATGCTTTTATCGCATTGGCTTTTACCCGATTATTATTATCATCTAAAAAGGGGGCCAGTAATTGTTCCGCCGTTTCAGAATCCTGATTATCCCCTATTAATTGAGCTTCTAAAACTTCTACCCCTTTTGCTCTGACATGGGAATTGGGATGTTCCATCATCGTGCGTATATCAAAGTTTTCTTTTTCCGATCCATTGAGTAAATTATAAGAGGAAGAATCCAAAAATGCATCTACTTTCCGCCGTTCATCCCCTAAGAGAGCAAGCATTTTCTCCTGATGCTGCATTAATATTGATTCCCTACGGGCACTAATGGAATGCAAAATAAAATACATTACAAAAATAATTACCCCTATGGCTAAAACACCACCTACAACACCAAAAACAAATGTGTATTTCATTTCCTTTTTTTGACTTTTAAAAGTATTCACTACCGTTTTATCTTTTTTTTCTAACATTTCAAAAAGATTTTTTCTTTCTTCACTTTGAGCAAATAACAATTCCCTTCTTTCCCGGGAGGACTTTTCTATTTGTTCCCTTAACCTCTGCTGTGGGACCACATAAGCATCAATTAATTTTGATTGCTGGCGTTGAAAAGCATCAAAAAGGGTAATCATCAAGTTTTCCTTATCCATATCTTTTACCACAGGTACCACCTGTGTCCCTCCTGAAGAAGAAACACCCACTGTTCCCGCAATGACTGTCGTTTTCCGAATCGGGATCGGAAATAATTCCTGCTTAGTTAAATTATACATCTGTTTTAATTCCTCATTATCGGGAAGAAAACCATTCGCTTCCTCTAAAAGAGGTAACGCCTTTTCAAATTGTTTTTCTAAATAAAGTTGGGAACCCTTCTCTACTAAAACTTTCACCAGAAATGTTTTCGCCTTTTTATAGTCAGGATTAAACTCCAGGGCTTTTTCCAAATCAACAATAAATCCATCAACATCACCTTTTAAATATTTTTGTATACCCCGGTCAAAAAAAATTTCATCAACCTTTTCTGCCTGAACAAAAGAAAAAGTCATTACCCCTAAAAAAAGAAACATAATTGTGATTACAAATATCCACTTTAAAATTTTCATTATTTTAACTCCTCTTTATTTTTCAATTACCCTAATTATATTCAAAACAAAGATAAAAGACAGTCCATAGCCCATCCGCCTTAACAGATTGGCGAACAGGCTTTTGCTCCGCTCCAGCAAAGTTAAAAGAAAAAAACCAACTATCTAACAAAACTAATTAGAATCAATAAAAGTAAAACATATTTTACCTTTGTTTTCCTCATTCTAACATCCTGAATCCCAACTTCAAAATATCCTTACCCCCCTTTTTCAAAGGGGAAAAATTCGCTCGGGTCATAATTATGTTTTAACCATTTTTTGACTATTGTCTAACTACTTATTTCCTTAAATCCTTTCAGTAGTGCTAAATTATCATAAAAATTAAATTATTGTCAAGAAAAAAAGATTGTATTGAAAAAAAAGGCAAAGTTTGATAGAATGTCTTGGGATAAAAAAATGAAACCTGTAAAAAATATTGCCACCAACAGAGCTGCTTTGCATAATTTTACTATCATAGAAAAATATGAAGCAGGTATAGTTTTAACCGGAGACGAAGTAAAATCGTTACGTACCGGTAAAGTCAATCTGAAAGAGGGCTTTGCCCGTATTGAACACGGGGAATTGTTTTTATATAACATTCATATTTCCCCTTATTCTTTTGCTGCAGATAAAAAAAAATATGATGCTACCCGCAAAAGGAAATTATTACTGCATAAAAAAGAGATTAATAAATTAATCGGAAAAATTGTGGAACGCGGTTTTACACTTGTTCCCATACATCTCTATTTCAACAAAAGAGGTTTAGCTAAAGTTTCTTTAGCTATCGCTAAAGGAAAAAAACTTTATGACAAACGGGAAACGTTGAAAAAACGAGATATGCAAAGAGAAACAGAAAAAGAGACTAAGATTAAACTCAGATAGCAGAAGACACAAGACAGTCCATAGTCCATAGTCCACAGTCCATAGTCCACAGTCGATAGTCCATAGACAACGGAATAAAGACAACAGATATGTGCTGTTGGAAGTTTAAATTAATTAAATTGGGTTTTAAAAAAAGGGTTTGAAAATGCTTGTTTCTGCTAAAATTTGCTATATCGTTCAAAACACATTTTTACCTTTATTTTTGTGTTTAGGATTTCGTATTTCGGATTTAGAATTTATTTTTTAATTGGGGGTGAATAGGTTTCGACAGGGATAAAGGAGGCAATTCCGGCAAGTCGAGGTCAGTCGAAGGCTCGTAAATCAATCGACTAATAATCATAATTGCTGACCAAAAGTTAGCTTTAGCCGCTTAATCGCGGCTACGCTTACCCTTTTTTTGCCTGCAAAAGAGGGACCAAGTGTCAACGAAGCAGGATAGTTTTAGTCTTTGCCTTTAAGACTAAAATGAAACTCTAAAAGGCTAATAGTTTATTAATCGTGTTTATGGGAGTAATAAACTATGAACTAAAACATAGACTAAACTTGTAGAAAGATTGTTTACTTATTTCTGGACGCGAGTTCGATTCTCGCCACCTCCACCATTTAACAAAACAAACCCATTCCAAAAAAATTTGGAATGGGTTTGTTTTATTTCTTCAATTGTTTCTCTATCTTCCACTTCTTTTATCTCTTTTCTTTTTCTGACAAAAAATCAAAAATCGGCTGAGAATTAGCCTTTACATTTCTTATTATTTTTGCTTGCCATTTCTTAGGCAACGAAAAAAATATTTCTAAAAGCTTTTTCCGTTGAGTCTTATTTCGTAATAAAAACTCCCCTATATTTTTTGCAGCTGATAAATCTCTCTTTTGCTTTTCCTTATTTTTTCGTCTTTCCTGAATTATGAATTTATGAAGTACATAAGCGGCAGGTTCTGGAAGTGTAATTGTCATATGTTTATATTCTATTTTTATGATATGCGACTGAAGGAGATTGAGAAACCTGAGACCAACAGCATTAATGTGTAATTTGGGTATTTCATAAGGCTTAGAACCTTTACCTCTGCCAAGATCAGGAATTAAAAATTCTAATTCAAGTTCCGGGTGAACATATTTTGTATAGCCTGTCAAAAAGTGATGCACAGGGGTAAAGTCCAGACTGCCTAATATTTCGGGTACATTCACGTCCTTGTGTATCTTTGGCGGATTCGGAATAAGAAAATCAATATCCAGAGTTCTTACTGCTGGTATTTCCGGAGCATTATTAAAATAAACTCTGTAAAAATGATGACACCAGCTCCCGATAAGCATAATGTCTTCAAGGACACCTGAGTTATGCAGGGCTTTAAGAGTAACAAGAAATAAATTATTTTGTTTTGTCATTTTATCATTTTTTCAAGTTTTTTAATGTCTTTTTTGACTCGTCTGTTAAGCTTTTCATATTTTTTTCGCTCATCTATTTTATCTAACAGGTTTTCACGTTCTTTTCTAGATAATTTACCTACATATTTAAAAGTGCTTTTATTTTGGTGCCAATAGCTGAGATAATAATATATATGACCTTTTATTTTTTTTCTTATTAAACTACCTCTTGGAAGATTAGATATTTGTTTGAGATACTGTCCATTCAGTTTCTTTAACCGATTTAATTCTTCTTTAAGCACACTATTTAATATTTCCATATGAATCCCCAATAATTACCATAGAAAATAACAATATATACAATTACACTGATAACAAAAAAAATAATATATAAATAAATGTCGATATAAGTTACCAGATAAATCTATGATAATAATATAACATCTGGTAACTTATGTCAAGAAAAAACAGGTCGAAATAATCTTTTAGATTATTTAATCACATTAGCGGCTGACTTCAAATTGAACAACAGGAAATTGTCTTTTTCTTTTTTAAGCTCTTTTGAAAAAATATATTTTCATAAAAATATCGTCAAAAAATTGGTTGTTCCCCCGAAAGTGAAAAGACAATCTTGAAGGGTTAATATCCCTGCAGAGACTTAAGAGATGGAAGACAGTATTATCGTTTAAACAACAACAGATTTATGCTTTTTATTTTATTTTTGGTATTTCCGATTCAATTGCTTTTATAACATTATCACAAGTTATTATATAATTACTATCACTTTTGTCACTAACTAAACCAGCTATTAAGTTATATTTCATATACATTCTTATTTTTGATTTTTCAGCCTTTTGATCAAGCATCTCCGATAATTCTTCTAATCTTCTATTCCAGGCAAGAAACACATATTCATGAATATTCCTAATATGTTCAAGACAATCCTTATTTATATAATTTCCTAATTGCACATAATCTACATCTTTAAAATATGTTACTGGCATATAAAAAAACGTCGGTTCTTTAACCGTGTTATTTTTTGCCTCTTCCCAAGAATTTAAAACGTCTTTTAATAAATTTTGTCCTTTTTTCACATCATCTTTTATTAACTGTAGCTGAATTCTAATTTTCGATTTATTTTCTTCTTTTTTCTGCTTTTTGGAAAAAACATAAGCAAAATATGCTCCAAAAAATACCGCAACAGACGGTATAACTGCAATCTCTATAAGCCATTTAAGAAATTCCCAACATATTTCTATCTTCGTTTTCCAATCCATATTTAAATTTATTACTCCTTTATTTCCTTATTTGCTTCTTCCACTTCTACTTCTTTTGTTTCCTTTCTTTTTCTGAGGAAGCGAACTATTAATCTTATCACCGAAACTATAAGTCCGATAAAAAGTAGTGCAAATAAAGGGAAAAACGGTATAAATAAACGGGTAACCAACAGGAAGAAAATCCAGGCAGAAATTACTAATATAGAAATTGCCGGACGGCATAGAAACTTTATCACTATAATTATTTGCTTTTTAAATAATCTCAGTAACGATATAATAAAGAGCAGTGCTAACCCTACAGGAAGCAACGGGAAATAATTATACAGGTAAAATAATTTATCTAATAATTTAGTCGCCGCAAAAACGACCAAAATTACAATTGGAAATATTTTTGGTTGAAAACATTTTTTTACCGAAGGAAATAATTTAGATATAGCTTTTCCTAAAGCCCTAACCGGCCTAAGAAAAATCTTTCTCATCTTAAAAAAAATATACAAAATTATTAAACCCAAAATAATTAAAAGTCCGTTAATAATCCATTCGTTAACATAAATAAAATTTAAATGTAAAAAATCCTCTTGTTCTACAATTTTTTTAGAAAAAAGATAATCCTTACCCGAAAGGGGGATATTCATCCGTACCGAAAGCAAACCGGCTAACCCCAGAGAAACATATCCCTTGGACTGAACACCTACCGGCGCATTTATAGCCGAACCAGGAAGTCTTTCTCCTCCACCGTCCTCAGAAAAGTCATTGGAATAAAACTCACCGGATTCTTCTTTTTCTGTTTCTTCTAATCTGCTAAGCCTGTCTAAACTCACGGTCGATTCATCCGAAGATACTGGTTCTTTCTGTTCTCGCTGTCTTAATATTTTTTCATCCTTACTCTTTTCACTATATTTATGAATTTCCTTTAGCTTTTTCTTTTCTAACGGTTCTTTCGGTTGAAAAACGGAAGTATCTGCTAAATCACCGGCTAAACCTCCTATTAGCGACTTAGATGTTGTACGCCATAAAGGCCTACGCTGTTTAATAATCTTTTCCCTTTCTAAATTTCCTCCGAAATGAAGATATTTATAATTTACCGGCAGGTAAAAATTCCATTCTAAACTATTGATCAACACATCCGTCGCCGGAAAAATACTTTTTTTCCTGCCTAAAATAAAAAATTTCCCGGCCGGCTGGGTATAAATAAGCTCTACCTTAAAAGGCCTTAAACCGCTATCCCTGTTTTCTCTTTGAGAACGCACTAAAGGAATTAAAATCTTACCGCTACTATCTTTAGATGCTTTCTCTCTTTTTCCGTCTACATATACACTCCAGATGCTAGCATCCGGCGGTAATTGCAGTTTTAGAAATTGATTCCACAGGTTACGCATAGAAAAGGTTAATAGATGCACCAGTTTCCCCTCTTCTTTAAAAAGGGTTATTCCATTTGCCTTATCAATAATAACACTCAAAGCCTCTTCTTTTTCGTATTTAGTAATATCAACCACAATATTATAGGGGTGACGAATATATTTAAAGGCAAAAAGTACGGGACGGGAAGAAAGCCCGCTAAGTTGTGCCGGTATTTTCCCAAAATCAATTCTATCTAACCCTTCAAACTCCTGCACCTTAGCTTCAGCATCACTTTTTATTTCACCGGCAATAAAACCAAATTCTCTTTTTACCTTGAGCACTTTAAATCCGGTAAAATCAGCAACCATTGTTTCTTCCGGCAGTATTTTTTCCGCCTTGATAGTTAAATACTGCTGGCCTTCAGCCGGATACTCAAAAGGAACCTCCAGAAATTGCTCTCCCTTTTCCTCTCTTACATTCCACATATTCTTTCCCTGACCTGTTACCTCCAAAATCTGATAACCGGAAGGAACAGCCAGAGTTATTCCGCTAATTTTGTTCTGAACGATATTCAGCTTTACCTGCGAAACTACTCTGATGGCATCCGCCTCAATGGAAAGAAGATTAAAAAGTTCGGCATAAATTTTTGCCGGACCACGGAATTTTTCCTCTAATTTCTTTTTCCAGGAAATATGCATATACGAGGCAGGAATAAGATACCCCTCTACTTTAGTGTATTTATCTTTTTGAGTAGTTTTTATTTCCTGAGCATTGGTAATATTTACCTTTATATTTCTTTTAGGAATGTTTAAAGTAACCTTGGTTATTGGTGTAGAAGGAATATTAAAGCCTAATCCCGGAGTTCCTTTATCCATAGAAGATTTAACTGAAAATTTTACTACTACCAGATGTTTTCCCGATTTTTCCGTACTTAAATAATGCCATCCCCCCTGGGTAATAATGGAAGCGGGTTTTTGATTAATCCGAATATCTTCTATGGCTAATTCTTCCCTGAATAACGGTATTTTAGAATAAGTGTTTCTTTGCTTTTTAAAAATTTCCAGATCCAGACATGCTTCAAATCGGGTACTTTTCTTACCCACTACTCCCTTATAAACTCCTTTACTTATTAAATAATCACCCGGAGGAATAAGTTTATTTTTTTTAGGCGGCTGCATTTGTTCCAACAACGTTTTAAATTGTTTTCTACTTAAAATAACCTGTCCACCTTCTATTCGGTATTTATCTTTTGCTTTAAAACCGGTTTGAGCCAAAAGCCTCCTATATTCATCCCAGGAAAGCTTAACCTCATCACTATCCAATTTTAAAATTTTACGGAATTCCCCCCAATCCAAAAAAACACTATTTGATTTTTTTTCTTCATTGTTTTCGGCCAATACGACACTGAACAAAACAGTTATTAAACACAGACAACTACACCCTATGCGAATATATTTATTTATTTTATTCACCTCGTTAGACCTCCTTCTTAAAAATCCATTCCGGCTTGAGCCAGGCAATCAGAAAAAGAAGAACAAAAACAATAAAAAGAAATCGTGAAACAAACCCAAAAACCACTGCCCCTACACAAAGTAAAACCCGCACTCCCCGAGGAGTTTTAAGTTTATCCCGGAAATCTTTATACAGGGCAAACCAATTTTTAATTCTTATATATCTGTTTCTAATCACCGCACGCATAAAATAAAACAGATACCCAAGAAGAAAAAGAAATAAAATTTTAAAAACCGTTCCCACCCATCCTCTTACATATTGAAAATTTAAATATAGATCCTCCCCCTCTATCAGGGTTTTAGCAAAGCGATAAATCTGACCGGAAGTAGGCATTTCTATTTTCAACAAGGCTACACCTCCTCCTCCCCGGGCAATAACACCCTGCTGTTGTTCTTTTTTAATGTTTTGGGCAAAATTAATCTCCTGGTCTAATTGATTAAGAAATCCGTTATTATCGCTATTTGTTCTGAATTCACTTTGTAACAATTGCTGTGTTTTGCTAAGTTTTCCGCCACTACGCTGTTGTCCTCCCTGCCTCTTCCAACTTTCCAATGCCTTATTATAACCATTAACTGATCTATAGGTAAACACCCGCTTATTACCTATCAGCGGACGAATACCACTGGCAAGTTTTTCTTTTTCTACATCACCCCCAAAATGAAGAAAACTATAATCTACCGGAAAATAGCAGGACCATAACATTTTACTCATTACAACATCTACTATAGGAAATTGCAGTTTTTTTGACCCGGCAATATAAAATTTTTTATTTTTATGATAATAAAGTATTTCCACATCAAAAGAGGTTATATTTTCCCCTTCCATTCTGGAACGAATTAAAGGAATCATAAATTTCCCTTCTTTAGTTTTAGAAGGAAGTTCTCTTTTTCCGTTAACATAAAGGCTCCATATTTCCGAATCTTTGGGTAATCTTAGCTGGAGAAACTGCTTCCAGGTATTACGCATAGTATAAACCACCCTGGTAATTACTTTGCCCTCTTCCAATAATACAGACATAACACTGGCATTATCAATTACCGTATTCACTGTCGGAAGTTCTTCGTGTTTAATAACTTTCAAAGACAAAAGGAAAGGATGCCTCAAATAACGAAATCCAAAAATAAGAGGCTTTGCCGACATATTAATCAAGTCATAAGGTAATTCCTGAATATCCACCCGATCGATATTATCTACTTTAATAATCTCCGCTTCGGCCGTACTCTTTTTTTCCGCTCCGATATAACCTGTTTCCCTTATTGCCTCCAAAACCTCAAACCCGTTAAATTCAAGCTCCGATTGCTCACTGGAAAATATTTTTTCCGATACTACATTAAAAATAACCGTCCCTTCTTTTTCACTTTCAAAAGGCACTGTAAGAATTTCTTTTTCTCCTGTTTTTTTAGTGTTCCAATCCCGAATTTCCTGCCAACTTTGATTTTTAACATAAAGTACACTGAAACCTTGAGGAACATAAACTTTAACCTTAGCTATTGTATTTTGTAGAATATTTAATTTGAATCTGGTATTTATCCGTAAGGCATCATCCTCCAGAGAAAATAAATTCATTGTTTCCGCATAAAGTTTAGCCGGACCTTTCTTTTTCTCTACGACAATTGTCCGATGTAACTTAATATTGACATAATTGCTGGTAGAAAGTATCGCCTTAACTTTCGTCTGATTTGCTGCTCTGGATATAGTTATCTGCTTAGCTTGAGGAATTTCTACCTTAACCTCTTTAAGCGGTATACTCAGATTAAATAAAGTAATAGCTGTTTGAGGAATAGCTAAATTTAATACATCAGGACCCTTGTCCAGAGCTGATTTAATCGAAAATTCCAGGTCAACTATATGCTGACCACTTTTAGGGGTAGTAAGCACATACCAACCGCCTTCATTCATTACTAAAGCCGGTTTATCATTTAATTTAATTTCTTTTAAAGCAACTTCCTGTGAAAGGAGACGAATCTTAGGATACGCTTTTCTTTCTTTTTTAAATATCTCCAAAAAAAAGCGAACTTTAAAAGTCGTACTTTTCTTTCCCATAACCCCCCAATATTCCGCCTTGGTAATCAAATAATCACCGGGAGGCTGTAACTGTTTTGTATCCGGCGGCTTCATTTGTTGTAATAATTTTTTAAATTGCTCACGCTGTAAGACCACCATACCATTTTGGATATTATATTCCACTTTGATTTCACTGCCGGTCTGGACTATAAGTCTTTTAAATTCATCCCAGCTCAGTTTAATCTCGTCGGCATCAATTTTTAAAAGTTTTTTAAATTCGCTCCAATCAATTCTTACCTGATTTGATTGTTTGTTTTCCGCATAAACAAAACCAATCAGTCCTTTGCCTAAAAGCACCGCCAAGGTTAAAAAACAAATACCCTTTAAAATGTTACCCAATCGTTTCTTTAATTTCATTCACCCCTCCTTGACTTCTTATTTTATTTTTTCATTATCTAAAGATATCCACACACATATTTTCAAACCACAATTCCCTTGAGCTGTAATGCCTGGAAATTAATTACAACATATTTAATAATAGCACAAAAAAAATAAAAAGCAAATATTTGTTTACCAAAACTTCTTGTGCACTACCATGCTAAACGTGTAGCTGCACGCCCTTGGCGTGTCTGTAAGTTTATTGCAAGCCAAGAGCCTGCTGCTACATCTATGAATCAAACTTTTGTGAAATGCGATAAAAAAAAAGAGCCATTTTATTTTTAGTACAAATGGTTACAAAACAGTATCCATTTTTTTTATAATTGTAATTTTTTAAACGTATATTTTTTCTTTTGGGTAAAATCTCGGGGGGCATAACCGGTATCCCTTTCAGGCTAAACGTGTAGCCGCACGCCCTTGGCGTGCTTGTAGATTAAATGTTATGTGAATATATAATTTATTGCAGGCCAAGGGCCTGCTGCTACAAAATTTTTGTGAATTGTTTTCCTTTTACTTATCCTTAAGCTTTTTTCCAATAAAGTTTTTAGCTTTTATTGCTATTTTAATAGATTCCTCTGCTTCTTTTAAGGTGGGCATATAAAAATCATCCGGATATCTTATATCCACTGCGTACATTGTTAGTTCATCTGTTTTCATTTGATATAGTTTTTCAAAATCAGGGTCTATTTCGGCACATAATTGTATAAGTTCTGAAATATCATGTGTTTTACTAATTTCTTCACCATGAAAAACACGATATGCTTTTAGATATTTTTCAACGCATTGTTGCATATGAAAACATACAGTGTCCGTTGCCGGAGCATCTGTTGATAATTCATCTTTACCTGTTTTAAAATCATTTCCAGCTTTAATAATCCATTTTTTAACGGTTTCTTCATTCATAGTTTCATTCCTTCCTTATGTATATAATAGGAAATGTTTCCGACATCATTTTTCATAATATTAAATTGTTTTTCAGATTTTATTATTATATCATTGGGAATTCTAAGTTTTGCAAGTTTTCTTTTTATTTCATTTATAATTTTCCACTTTCCGTGAAAATCTAAGTCTTTATCAACCAACACAAAAAAATCCCAATCACTATCTTTTCTGAAATCACCCTTGGCTCTACTGCCAAAAAGTATTATTTGTTTTATTAGTATTCCATTTTTGTGCATACTTTCTTTTATAATTTTCTTTATTATTTCTATCTCTTTTTGTTTCCGCATATCTATCACCCTTAAGTTGAAGATTTTATAAATAACTTTGCCTTATTAATCCAATTTTTAATATAGTCATCTATCATAAACTAATTCCCTCTAACAGAGCCTCTCTTGTCATACTTCCTATTTTATCCTGATAATAAACTATATCCTTTTCGGTTTTAACAATTATATCAGCGTCTATTTCTATACCTGCTAATTTCTTTCTTATAACACTTGCATATCGGCGTTTTTCTTTAATAGCCAAACCCTGTTTAACAATTACCAAAATATCATAATCACTTCTTTCACTAAAACCGCCTCTACTCCCGGAACCAAATAATATTATTCGGCTATCAGGAAAAATAGTCTTTATTACTTCTTTTATTTTCATTAAATTTTTATCTTTTATCATAACTTCCTCTTATCGCCCATCCCGTAATGTCAAAAATCTTTCCTTTAAATGATTCAACATCTAATTTTTAAAAATGTTCCCAAATACTCTTTAAATAAAATTTAATCTTCTTTCCCTTGCTTTCCGAATTCTTTATGAAATAAATCTCTGAGGTAATTTTCCCCAAAGATTTTTGGTATAATCTTTAACAAAATAGAAGTTCTAAATAATTGGGAATGTAAAATAATTTTATCTGTTTCCGGCAAAATCTTTATACTTCCCCGCTTTTTAAGTTCCGGTAAATATTGATAGATATTCTTAATTTGACAATAATTAATAATTTCCTGTTTAGTCAAAGCTTTCCCGGCAACTGCAAGAACATCTAATATTTTTTCGCGTCCACTTTGTTTACCATTAAAATTATAAAGGTCAGCAAAATCTTTTTTTTGTAATTCAATAGCTGTCCGGGACATTGCCTCTATCCAATCTTTATCATCAATATTATCATCTTTATCTACTTCTAAAAGATTATGTCCCATTAACTGTATTGAATGAGGGTAGCCTCCGGTAGCAACAATATTTTTTTTCAAATCCTCGTTGTTCCAGGTTATTTCTGCTTCCTTAAAGCCTTTTATAAGTACTTCTTCAGCTTCATTTATTGGCATAACACCCAATTTATTTGAATCAATATGTCTTCTTGATGATGAATCCCCCTTAAAGAAATCTTTAAGAGTTGTATCATAGCCTATTAAAAGAAAAGATATATACCCCATTTCTTTAACATCTAAAGTTGTAATTATCCCTCTAAAAAGCTGAGCACATTTATCTAAATCACTTATATTATTTATTTCATCAATAATAATTAAAATCCCATCTTTTTTTTCTCTTTCTTCAGTAGATACGGGAGATAATATAACAGAATCAATAATATTAGATAATATTGAAACTAATTGGTCTCTAATCATCGTAGATTTCATTTCCTCCCTGTTTTGTCCGTATGATAGAGAAAATGCTCCTATACTAAATTTACCCTTTTCAAATAACTTCCCTAATTTTTTGCCCATAACTTCAATGGCTGTTTGTGGAATCTCATCTGTGAGTTCATTTAAACTAGCCTGGAGAACATCATTTATTGATTGTCCTTTTTCAACAGTATAATAAGAACTTAAAAAATTTAGATTTCCGAGTAAGGGGTCTTTTACTTCTGAAATATGCTTTATTAATTTTGCAAGTGCTGTCTTACCAATTCCCCGTTCTCCAAATAAAAAGAAACTAGATGGCATTCCTCTTTTAACTTGCTCAAATTTACGAATAATGCGTAATATATATTCTTTTCTCCCAGCAAAAAGATTTGTAGGTACAATAGAATTGGGATTAAATGGATTATACTTCATATTTTGCCTCCTACATAAAATTTTGGTATTGTCAAAAATATTCAGTTAATTCATTTATATCTGTAACAATTGCAAAGCTTTTTGTTAAAAGTAATTGCCTCCCCCCCCCCTTGAAAAAGGATATGATATTATCTCCCCCTTTGAAAAAGGGGGTTGGGGGGATTTTATTCATATTCTTTCTTTTACTACCTGCTCAATCACTTCCATAACAGAATCCAGTTCTTGCAAAACTTGTAAATTG
>JAUVLC010000080.1 GCA_030595925.1 Clostridia bacterium
CTGTCATTTCCCTGCGTAATCAACAAGCATTGTGTTTTAAATCCATGTTATATTTTAACACCCTAAATAAATCCCCCTAACCCCCTTTTTCAAAGGGGGAAATTACTTTTCATATTTTTTCATCTAATTTTTGACACTACCCTAAGTATTCCCCCATAAATATTATGTCACAAATAATCACACACTCACTCTGTTCACATCATTCTATATTTAATTATTTTCGGTAAATAATAAACTAAGACAAAAACTGCACCGATAATGAAGATTTGTTTAAAACAATACTTTTTGTAGGACATTTTTCCACACATTTACCACAATTATTACATTTATCGTAATCAATCACGGCTAAATTATCTTTCAACTGTATTGCCTCCATGGGACAAACTTTAACACAAAGTCCACACCCTATGCAACCTTTTTTACACATTTCCCGCACTTTTTTCCCTTTCTCTTTTGACCTGCACAAAACATAAACACGGTGTCTTTTGGAAATAAGAGTAATAAGCCCCCTGGGACAAGCCGCAATACAAATACCACATCCCCTACATTTTTCTTCATCAATAAGGGGAATCCCTTCATCCATTCTAATTGCTCCGAACGGACATACCTCCATACACGTTCCAAAACCTAAACAAGCCCACTCACATTCTTTATTCCCTTCTGATATTAAATTTGCCGCACTACAATCAGTTATCCCCTGGTAAGTAAATCTATTTTTACTAACCCCTTCTTTCCCCTGGCAAAAAACAACGGCAACACTATCTTCTTTTATTTTTGCTTCCCGACCTAAAACATCACTAATTTGACGAACTACTTTCTCCCCCCCCAAAGCACATTTTCCTATATCCGCATTTTCTCCCAGGCACTCTGCAGCATAACCGGCACAACCGGCAAATCCACAGGCACCACAATTTGAACCGGGTAAAATCTGTAGTATTTTCTCTTCTGTAGGATCTCTCTTTACCGCTAATTTCTTTCCTATAAAAGCTAATCCCAAACCAAAAAATAAACCAATCCCACCCAGAAATAAAATAGAATTTAATATCATTTTTATCCTCAGCTACTTCACTGTATATTTAATCAATTCCAGTACTAAATTACAATCCAAACAGCCCTTTAAATCCCAGAAAAGAAAGAGACATTAAACCGGCGATAAAGAAAGATATGGGATATCCTTTCAACGCCTCGGGTACAGGAGCCAGTTCAACCCTTTCTCTGATAGAAGCAAAAAGCAAAATAGCTATAGTATACCCTGATGCCACACCCCAGGTATATATTAACCCCCTGATAAAACTGAAATTATAATCAATATTTAAAAAAGCAACGGCTAAAATAGCACAATTAGTAGTGACCAGGGGCAAAAATACCCCTAAAGCTTTATAAAGCTTTGGGAAAAATTTTTTCATAAATATTTCTTCCAGCTGAACTAGGGAAGCAATAACAATAATAAACGTTGCCGTTCTTAAAAATTCTAATTGCAAAGGAATTAAAACGCAATGATAAAGAATCCAGCTCACGATGGAGGCCATAGTCATTACAAAAAAAACCGCTGCACTCATTCCCAGGGAAGACTTTATACTGCTGGAAACACCAAAGAAAGAACATAACCCCAGAAAACGGATAAGTAAAATATTATTGATCAGTAATGCTGATATAAATATACCCAGTAAATTTACTTCTTCCATTTCTTGCCTCTCTTTTTAATATTAATATTAATTACTTATATTTTTGCCTGTACCAGTTTAAAGCTCCTATTAAAAAACCAATAGTAATAAACCCACCCGGAGGTAAAATCATTATTAATGCCGGATAGGAAACAAAATTACCAAACCCAAAAACAGTCCCACTTCCCAGTAATTCTCTAATCATTCCTATTATTGTAATTACCACGGTAAAACCTAATCCCATTCCTAAAGCATCTAATAAGGAATAAAATAAATTATTCCGGTAAGCAAAAACCTCTGCTCTGCCTAAAATAATACAATTAACTACAATTAACGGGACAAAAACCCCCAGGCTTTTATGTAAAGGAGGATAATATGCCGCCATTAAATAATCCGTTACCGTAACAAAAGTAGAAATAATAATAATAAAAACAGGGATACGTACTCCGTCCGGAATGAATTTTCTAAAAAGAGAAACTACCAGATTAGAACCTACCAAAACAAATAAAACGGCGATGCCCATTCCTAAACTATTTACTGCTGTTGCCGAAACCGCTAATAAAGGGCATAAACCTAACAATAAAATTAAAACCGGGTTTTCCTTTACAATGCCTTTAGTAAACTCATTCCACCTGATCATCTTTATCTTCTTTCCTTAAATAATAATTTTCATTTAACCAATTTAAACATATTTTACTTTCCCCGGTCACTGCCCGGGAAGAAATAGTCGCTCCGGTAATAGCATCTATCTTTCCGGAGGAATCTTTTTTGCTTAACATTAAATCATCATTTTTTTTCCCGACAAACTGTTTAAGAAAACTTTCCTGAGTAATTTTTGCCCCTAACCCAGGTGTTTCCGTATGTTGAAGGACTTTTAACCCATTTATTTCTGCTTCATTATTTAAACCAATAATCATATCTATTTTACCACTATATCCTTTAGCTGAAATATTCATTACCACCCCTACCCGGTCACCAATATCATTATAACCTATGTTTAATTCTTTTTCTCCGATTTTAAGCGGTTCAAACACTACTGCCTGGGAAAGAACTTCTTTTTGGGCAATTCTAATGTTTTTTTCCCTTTGCTGGTCAATTAAAGGTTTAGTTTTCTGATAAACAAAAGATAAAATCGCTGCAGAGATAACACAAACAGCAGTTAAAACAAACCCTGTTTTAAATACATTTTTCATGACTTTTTGCTCCTGAGGGAAACTGTTCCGAATTTTTTAGGTTTGGTGTATTTATCTATTAAAGGAACAAGCATATTCATAATTAATATAGCATAACAAACCCCTTCCGGAGTACCCCCTTTAAAACGGATCAGTATGGTTAATAAGCCGCATCCTATTCCAAAAAATATTTTTCCGGATTTAGTAAGGGGAGAAGTAACTATATCTGTAGCCATAAAAAATGCCCCTAAAATTAGCCCCCCACTCATAAGATTAAATAATAAATCACCACCCATAAGTATAGAGAGAATTCCTACAGTCAAAATAAAAAATAAAGGAGTATGTATTTTAATTTGTTTTTTATATAAAAGATATGCTGCCCCGATCAACAAAGCTAAAGTCGAAGTTTCCCCCAGACAACCTACCCGGCTGCCCAAAAATAAATCACCGTAAGACGGTAATGGATTATCCAGTCCCATTTTAACTATATCCAAGGGAGAAGCACTGGTAATTCCATCAAAAGGAGTCGTCCAGGTAGTCATCTGTATCGGCCAGGAAACCAGTAATACTGCCCTGCCCACCAGTACCGGATTAAAAGGATTATGACCTAATCCTCCAAAAATCTGTTTGCCCAGCAAAATGGAAAGCATAGCACCAACAGCAACCAACCACCAGGGAGAACCGGGAGGTAACACAAAAGCCAAAAGAATACCGGTAACTACTGCACTTAAATCATTTATAGTTATTTCCTTTCCAAAAATCTTTTGAGAAAAAAACTCCGTTCCAACAGAAAAAATGACACTTATCAAGACCAACATTAAAGCATACCAGCCAAATAAATATACTGATACTATTAAAGCCGGAAACAAAGCTATAATTACATCCAACATTATGGAAGAAACAGTTTCATTTCCTTTTATATGCGGCGAAACAGAAACAACCAACTGATCTTTCACAAAAAACTCCCTATTATAAATAAATTCCAAGATTCAAAAAATACTTCACGCCTAAATCAATTACCCCTCAGCAAGCTGAAAGGAATTAAACCCAAAACCCTTCGGCTGAGTTTATGCTGAGCCTTTCGCCTACGCTCAGGATAATCTCAGCTGAAGTGCTCAAAATCAATGCAATCATTATTATTTAATAGCAAATTAACTAATTTTTTTATGATTTTTCAACACTTTAATTTTTCTTTTGCCCATTTTACATATTGAACAATAGGCCTCTTTGCCGGACAAACATAGACACAAGCCCCACATTCTATACAATCCAGGAGATTATATCCTTTTGCTTTTTCCCAATCTTGATTCTCTGCATAAAGAGCAATCATACAAGGAACCAGACCCATCGGACAAACATCTATACATTTAGAACAACGAATGCAATCCCGTATATTTTCTTTCTTTACTTCCTTCTGACCAAAAACCAGAATTCCCGAAGTTCCTTTTACGACAGGAACTTCCAGATTATACTGAGTAATACCCATCATTGGACCACCCATAATCACTTTCCCCGGAACAAAACTAAACCCTCCACATTCTTCAATCAAAAAAGAAATAGAACTGCCTATTCTTACTCTTAAGTTTTTAGGATAAAAAACGCCCCAACCGCTTACTGTTACCACTCGGGAAACCAGGGGAAGACCCCGAATTACTGCTTCTCTTATGGCAAAAGAAGTTCCCACATTATCCACTAATACCCCAACATCCATTGGTAATCCCCCGGAAGGAACTTCTCTGTTTAATAAAGCTTTAATTAACTGTTTTTCCCCGCCTTGCGGATATTTTTCCTTTAAGATTTTTAAACTTATATTGGGTTGCTTAGCAATTTCTTTTTTCATTAACTCTATAGCCCGCGGCTTATTGTCTTCAATCCCCACAATCCCCCAGGAAGCCTTTACTGTTTGCATTATTATTTTTAAACCCTCAATAATTTCCACCGGATATTTAATCATCAATTGTTCATCCCCGGAAAGATAGGGTTCACATTCTACCCCATTTAAAATAACGATATCTACATCTTTAGGGGGAGATAATTTTACATGAGTAGGAAAAGCCGCTCCTCCCAAACCGACAATACCTGCCTCTTTAATAATGTTACAAATTTCTTTCGAGGATAAACGAAAGTAATCCTTATGTTCTTTTCCCTTCTCTATCCACTCATCCTGCCCATCTGATTTAATAATCACTGACAAAACTTTCTTTCCTGAAACAGGATGTAATTGCGGACAAATATCAATCACCTCTCCTGAAATACTGGAATGAACAGAAACGGAAATATTCCCCTGCGCTTCTCCTATTTTTTGACCGACTTTTACCTTTTCACCTTTGGAAACTATTGATTGTGCAGGACTACCAATATGCTGAGATAAAAGAATAACTACTTGCTGCGGAATACTTGTTTCTTTTATTTCTTCTCCGACAGTCAATTTTTTATAAGACGGAAGGTGAACTCCTGCTTTAAAAGTAAATTTTTTCATAATAAACCCTGTACTTTAAAATTACCCGGATTAAATCAAATATTAATTTGATTCATATTCCTTACACAAACCATTTAATACAACTACACCAACAACGGAATGAATTATACATAAAAAACATAAAACCGTCAATAAAAAACAATTTTATTGACCAGGGACTGGAAACTATTCGGATTTTTAAAAAACATTTTTTAAAAGACAGGTTAATATAAAGATAAGATTGGTAGATAAAAATAGACAGAAAAAATCCGGAATTTCTTATTTTTTTCTTCTGTCCACAATAAAAGCGCTCTTGTTTTCCTTTTTAACAAATTTCTTTAATTCCATAACAATAGCACTTATTTTCGCCGGATGGGTTATTTTTTTATTTTCATTGGTTACCACAGCAATAGCTATGGAAACAAAAGGAAATTTTCTCTTTTCCCCTCTTCTATCCTGAATTATAATGTATCCTTTTTTTCTGTCTTCTTCGTTATATAAAGCAGGAACCATTGAATCAAAAGCTTTAATGATTTGTTTGCAGGTAATTTCCACTTTATCAGGACTGGTAATAGCAATAAAATCATCTCCACCAATATGCCCCAAAAAATCTTCCGAATTACCTAAATTTCTAAAGGTATCTACAATTACCGTTTCTGTGGCTTTAATCATTCCATCTCCCCGAACAAAACCATAATAATCATTAAAAGATTTAAATTTATTTAAATCCATATAAATTACCGCAAAAGAATTTTGTGAATGAATTCTTTCTTCAATGTTTCTAATAATAGCATTATTCCCGGGTAAATGGGTCAAAGGATTAGAATCCATATTTTCCATAGTACGCCGTAATACCATTTCTATACGAGCTAAAAGTAATGCAGGACGGAAGGGCTTTACCAAATAATCATCCGCTCCCTTACTTAACCCCATTAATTCGTCCCTTTCTTCTCCCTGAGCGGTCAACATAATAATAGGAAGATTTCTTACTAATAAATCATCTCTTATTTTCTGACAAACTTCGTATCCTCCCATTTCCGGCATCCTTACATCCAGAAGGATTAAATCAGGAACATCACTATAAATCCTTTCCAACGCCTCTTTACCATTAATAGCCATAATTACCCTATAGTCTGCCAACTCTAAAGAATCTTTAATCATTTCCCGAATATTAGGTTCATCATCAACAACCAATATTTTATTTTTCATTATCTACCCCTTTATCTGCTCTTTTTTACCGGACAATTTCAATTTATTAAATTAATTTAATACGATTCTCATTTGTTTCATTTCTCTTAATTACCGGGAAACTAATTCCACAGTATTTTTTTCTATTTTTTAATTTAGTTTTATTTATTCTACCTTATTTTTTGAGTAATGTAAAATGAAATATGCTTCCCTGGTTTAATTTGCTCTCTACCCATATCTTACCACCGTGAGCTTCAACAATACCTTTTACAATAGCCAAACCTAACCCCGACCCTTTGGGTTTAGCAGATCCTCCGGAAGTCTTACGAACTTGACGGAATTTATCAAACACATAATTTACTGCATCCGGAGGAATTCCTACCCCTGTATCCTGAACACTAATTTGCAGGCTATCCCCTTTATCCCGGGCAAAAATAGTTATATTTCCCCCCAAAGGAGTAAATTTAAAAGCATTACTGACCAAATTAGTAATCACCTGTTTTATCTTATCAGCATCAGCTAAAATTGGTTTTATATCGGAAGGTATGTCCATAATCGTTTTAATCTGTTTTTCATTGGTCAAAGGAGTAAATAAAATAAATATTTCCTCAACCATTTGAGCAATATTTACCTGTTCTTTGACCACCTCTAATTGAGCTGCCTCTATTTTAGCTAGATCTAATACATCATTGATAAATCGGGTCAGTCGGGTTGTATCACTTTTCATAATCTTTAATGCTTTAATTCTCATTTCCTCATTCATTTTTTCCGGAGGTGTATCAATAAAAAGGTCTATATATCCTTGAATAGCGGTAAGCGGCGATCTCAACTCATGGGAAACACTGGAAACAAAATCTTTCTTCATCTGGTCCAATTCTTTTAACTTTTCTGCCATCCGATTAAATTCCCTGGCCAGAGCACCTAATTCATTTTTGGTATTAATAACAATTTTTGTATCTAAATCACCATCCCCTATCGTTTTTGCTCCCTGCGCCAATTTTCTAATTGGCAGGGTTATCTTTCTGGATAAAAGAAACGCCCCTATAATTCCTACCACTAAAGAGACCAATGTTACCTGTAATATACGCTCCCGTGTTTTATCTACTACATTTTTTATCCTTTTATTAATGATATTCTGAGAAAAACCTACTTGAACAATACCGGTTTTCTTTTGATTTATAATCACGGGAAAGGACAATATATCAAGAAGTTCACCGTTAAGCGGATTAGTATAAACCTGTCTTCGAAATTTCCTAGTTCTTTTTGCTTTTTTTCCTACAGAGCTTTTCAAAACATTTTTGATTAATCTATCCTTAACAGAAGTAAGTACCCTCCCTTTATTGTCCAAATAAAGGCCATATACTATAGCTTTATTGGTTTTTTTAATTACATTAATATAATTTAAGAGAAGTATTTCGTCATCCGTAATTAATGCTTCTTTACAAAGTTGGCTAAAATTTTTAACCGTACTAATTTCAACATTTTTAATTTCTTCAATCAGAAACTGTTTTTCAAAAAGAAAAAGAAAAATACTTACACCCAGAATAACTATTATTATAAGCATACTGGCAAATAAAGTAAATTCTGTTTTTAATTTCATTCACTTTTTCTCCATTTTTAATTTTTTCAAAGAGTTCTGCAAAATATACATATTCTGCTTGCCCGCCAATTCGAAAGACAGATTATTCCGTACTCAATGCGAAGTATTTAAAATATCAAAAGATTCCCACCATAGAATTTACCACATATACCGATACGAAATAAAAACAACAAAAAAGGTGAAAAAATTATTTTGCAAAAAGTCTTAATCTTCTTAAATTTTTTTAAAAGGAAAATATCTATTTTTTCTTATATCCATTAACCCTTTGTAAAGCACTGCGGGTCTTGGAATGTTGGGGAACAAATTCCAAAGCCTTCTTCCATAATCGGGTTGCTTTATCTATCTTCCCTTTATTATATTCTTCCAGCCCCTCTTCGTAATATTTGTTCGCCGCTGCTTCTTTTTTCTGTTTCAATTTGATTTTCGCCTTTTCTAAATCTTCCTTCGCTTTCTCGTGCCGAGGAATAAATTTGAGTGCCTTTTTAAAACTTACAATCGCTTCTTCTAATTTCCCTTCTGTATAATACTCTACTCCTTTTTCATAATACTTCTTAGTTAATTTCGCTTTTAATTCCCCGCTTGTCTTTACCAGAAAATTCTTCGCTTTTTTATGCTTGGAATTTAATTTTAATACTTTCTTCATTTCCATAATCGCTCCTCTTAATTCCCCTCCCCTATACAATTCCATCGCTTTTAAATAATATTCCTTTATCTCTTTCCTCTGTTGTTCTTTCCCCATCTCCTTTAACTTCTTATTGATTATGTATATGTAATACCTCGCTTTCTCATGCCTCAAATTTAAAAATATTACCTTCTGAAACTCTTCCCTTGCCTGAGCATATCTCTTCTTTTTATACATCTTTAAACCCTCTTTATATATTGTCTTTGCTTCTTCCTCTTTATATTCCTCTAATTTTGTCCTTACCTTTATTAAACATTCTTTCGCTTCCGAATGTCCCGGCACTAAGGCCAATATCGCTTCAAATTCATCCCTCGCTTCAAGTGTCTTCCCCTTTTCATAATACTTCCTCCCTAAATCTAAATGCTCTCCTATCTTTTTATTCGTTTCTACCTCTTTAAATTCATCCTGTATCTTCTTTATATATTCTTTCGCTTCCTTGTTATCTGAATCCAATACCAATATGTTTTTAAATCCCTGGTAGGCATTTATATAATCTTTCTTCCGGTAATCCCTTACCCCTTGTTTATTATATTCCTTTACCCTGACCTCGACTAAATTCGCCCGGTAATCTTTCCCGAATCGCCAGCTTAAACTTACCCGATGTGTATCTCCTAATATCCCATATGGCTCAAAGGCATAATCTATTCCTATTTCTCCGTTATTCATTCCCAAACCATAACTTATTCCTTTCTCTACTTCATTGTTACTCCCATATCCCATCCTTAAACTGATTATATCCCACAACCAATATTCTACACCCATATTTATATACCCATCGTTATCAGCAGGCAAATTATAATCTAAGGCTAAAAGAATATCTCCATTAAGCAACCGGTATCCCGTTCCTAATTTTATATTTAACGGTAATTTGTCCCCCTCTTTTACAAACTTTATTTCCCCTCCCAAATTCTGTACATTAAAACCAAAGGATAAGTTTTCTACAGGGGTTTTATATAAACTTCCTATATCCAATGCATAAGCCACTGCCGACTTATCATCTAACTTTTCCTGTATAAATTTTACATTTATCCCTCCGAATAATCCCGTCTTCCATTGCTCACTTATTTTTTTATTTCCCATTAGTTTTCTGCTGTAGGATAATGTTACGGCTAAATCATACGCTGTCAGGTTATTCGACGGCATACCTCCTTCGGAATATCCGTCTATATCACTTATCGTTAAATAATTTACGCTCCCTCCTAATACCCCATTCCTTCCCAACGGATGTGCATATCCCAGAAACTGATAATTTATTCCTTCCCACCATTTAAGATACATAAAACTTACTTCTTTCCTCTCTAATTGCCCTAATCCTCCCGGGTTCCAGTAAATCGCTCCTACATCATCCGCCACTCCGCAAAATGCTCCTCCCATTCCTACCCCTCTTGCTCCCACCTTTAATTTAAGAAAGTTTGCTCCCGTAGTCCCTTCCGAGCTGCTTCCAAAAGTTGTAAATTGTAAATAAAAAACACAGAATATTGTTAGACTAAGAATAAAAACCATCCTTACCGAATCTTTTATTTCTTCTTTTAGAATTTCTTTTATTTTCATTTTTATTTTCCTCCCTTTTTATCTCTATTTTCTATCGACTTATTTTCAAATAATTTCAAATTCATAAATACTGTGTCACAAATAGTCACATACTCACTTCGTTCGTGTCATACATTGTCATAAACTACATTTGACTATTTTTCAAACTCCCAAAACATCAAATATGTTTGCTCAATACTTCAATTACACTTAGTACAGGTTCATTGAGCAACTACAAACTTATAACTTCTTTTGTAATCCGTAATCTATAGACTCTCTTTTGTCTTTTCTAACCAATAAAGCAAATTTAAACCATCATAACCTTTAACATAAACAGTTGTACTTGCTTCTATACTAAAAGTACCAATATTAGTGTGTACACCCGCTATTTCCTCTGACCCATCAGGTATCCAATCCTGCCCTTCATGATCCCCTCCTCCAAGCAGTGTCCAAGCATAAGATAACGACACACTAAATAATGAAAAAGTAAAAATTAAACTAATTATTAAAATCAGTAATTTAACTATTTTTTTTCTCTTCATTTTTTCTTTTTCCATTAATCATTTAGTATTTATAAATCCATTTGTAATCCATAATTTATTATTTATAGCTTATTTTATAATCATTAATTTCCCGCTTTTATGTTCTCTTTCGTTTTCTATATAATAAATATATACCCCACTGGCCAGGAATTTTCCTCCCTTATTCTTTACATCCCAGATTAACTGTCCATCCCCGTCTTCCTCTTTAAGGGTTACTATCAACTCTCCACTTATTGTAAATATCTTTATCATGGCTTGTGAAGATAATCCGGTAAAGGTAATCTGGTTATGCCCCTGATATACTCTGCAAGGAACCGGAAAAACATAAGCTGAAGTTAAATTTGTATCATTGGCTCCCATTAATACAAAAGTAGAAAAATGCGGCACTTTAGCCGTAACCACATTTCGTTCTGTATCCACTAACGAACCCGGT
>JAUVLC010000162.1 GCA_030595925.1 Clostridia bacterium
TACTTGTTTTATGGGAAAAATTGCCTGATTTTTTAAAATTGTGTGAAAAAATTAAAAAAAAAGGGAAATATTTTCATTTATCAGGGTTATGGGGTGGAACAAGAGCTTTTTTTATTTGCGGGGTGCAGCTTAAATTAAAGAAAAGCATTTTAGTTATTGCGGATAACGATGAAGCAGCTGAAAGATTAAAAGAGGATGTAGAAGCTTTTTGTGTGGGTGAAAGAAAGGTGTTTTTTTTTCCATCCGATGATAAACAACAAAGAATACGGGTATTAACCGATATTTTAAAAGAAAAAAATCCTGTTATAGTTACCAGCACTTTGGCTCTCGGTCAAAGTACTATATCTCCGGCAAGGTTTAGTTCTAATTCTTTTGAAATAAAACCGGGTAAAATATTTTCGGGTAAAGAAATCCCTGAAAAAATGGCAAGAGCAGGATATAAGCGTTTAGAACTAGTAGAAGAAACCGGGCAATTTAGTGTGCGAGGTGAGATTGTTGATATTTGGCCGCCTCAAACGGATAATCCTTTACGTATAGTTTTTTACGGGGATGAAGTGGAATCGATAGCTGAATTCGATGTGGTTTCTCAGCGTTCTAAAACAAAATTAAAGAATTGCCGTATTATCCCAGCCCGGGAAGAAGAAGAAGTAAAGCTTTTTGATTATTTAGAGAAGGATAGTTTGGTTTTTGTTGATGATTGTTTTGAGAGTTTAGATAAATTGAAAACACCTGAAAATCTTACAGTTTTGGATTTTTCTCCTTTACAAAAAAAAGAATCAATTATTTTCCCTTTTCGTCCTACGGTTAATTTTCCTCAAAGTATAGAAATATTTTACCGGCAAAAAGAACAATGGGATAAGCAGGGGTTTAAAATTTTTATTTTTTGTAATAATCAGGGAGAACAGGAACGAATAGAAGAACTATTTAGTGAAAGGGAGAAGGATCTGGAAAATGTTGAAATAGTAATAGGTCCGTTAAATAAAGGATTTATTCTGCCGGATTTAAAGATAGTAATAATAACCGACAATGAAATTTTTAATCGTTACAAACAAAAACATTATTTTCCCCGGGTTAAAAAAAAATTTGCTCTTAATAATTTTTACTCTTTGAATTATGGTGATTATGTAGTGCATGAAAAATATGGGATAGGCAGATTTTTAGGTTTGAATTGTTTAAATATAAAAGGGAAAGAAAAAGATTTTTTAACACTGGAGTATTTAAATGAAGATAAACTTTATGTGCCGATAGAAGATTTTGGCCTTGTTCAAAAATATATTGGAAGTAGAGGATATAAACCCCGGCTTTATTCTCTGGATGGAATAAAGTGGTCTCAGGTTAAAGGACGGATTAAAAAAAAGCTCCATCAAATGGCGAAAGAACTTTTGCATTTATATGCAACAAGACAAACTATTAAAGGACATACTTTCAGAGGTAATCTTCTTTATGAGAATGAGTTTGCACGGAGTTTTATTTATGAAGAAACCCCTGACCAAAAACGTGCTATTGAAGAAGTCGGCAAAGATATGCAGCTTTCTCGGCCTATGGACCGTTTAGTTTGCGGTGATGTGGGATATGGAAAGACAGAAATAGCTATGAGGGCTGCTTTTAAAGCTGTTTTAGATAGTAAACAAGTTGCCGTTTTAGTTCCAACCACTGTTTTGGCTGAGCAACATTTTAATACTTTTCAGGAAAGATTCAGGGATTACCCGGTTCTTGTCCAAATGCTTTCCCGGTTTCGTATGCCTAAAGAACAAAAGGAAATTATTGAGAGATTAGAAATGGGTAAGATCGATGTGATTATTGGTACGCACCGTTTACTTCAGCGCGATATAAAATTGAAAAATCTGGGGCTATTGATTATTGATGAAGAACAACGGTTTGGAGTAAAAGACAAGGAAAAACTAAAGAACATTCGTAAAAATATTGATGTTTTAAGTCTTTCAGCTACTCCTATACCTCGTACTCTTTCTATGGCTTTGGAAGGAATAAGAAATATGTCGGTCATAGATACTCCTCCCTGGGGAAGATTGCCTATCCGAACTTACGTAGGCAAATACAGTGAAGAAATTATTAAAAAGTCTATTACCTCTGAAATCAAAAGGGGGGGGCAGGTTTTTTTTGTACATAACAGGATAGAAGATATTATGGTGGTTGCAGAGCACATAAAACAATTATTACCTGAGATAAGTATTGGGATAGCGCATGGAAGAATGAGACCGAAGCAGTTGGAAACGGTAATGTCCGAATTTGTAAATAAGAAGTACAATCTATTGCTTTCTACCACTATTATTGAGGCTGGTTTGGATATGCCTAATGTTAATACGATGATTATTAGTAATGCCGAAAAATTTGGTTTGAGCCAATTATATCAGTTACGGGGACGAATAGGTAGGGATCGATATCAGGCCTATGTCTATTTTTTCTATAAAGACAAAAAAAATATTTCTCCGGATGCAAAAAAAAGATTGGAGGCTATTGCTGAATTTACGGGATTAGGTTCCGGTTTTAAAATTGCCCTGAAGGATTTAGAAATACGGGGAGCGGGCAATATTTTAGGGGCTGCACAGCATGGTAATATGCTGGAATTAGGATTGGAATTATATTGCAAATTACTTTCTCAAAGCATAAAAAAAATAAAGGGAGAAGAGGAAAAAGAACTTCCTTTACCCAAGATAGATGTAAATTTAAATGTTCATATACCTGTTGGCTACATTACGGATGCAAATCAGAGAATAATTATTTATAAAAAGATGATGAATATTACCCGGGAAGAACAAATCAGGCAATTAAAAGAGGAATTAGGTGACCGTTTTGGATTACCTCCCCAGGAGCTGGAAAGTCTTTTTGACTTGTTAAGTTTGCGTATTTTAAGCCAAAGGTTATATGTCGATGAGATTAAGATTAAAAATTATACGGTGATTATAAATTTTTTGCCGCAAGCACAAATAGAACCGGAAAAAATTTTAGCTTTAACCGGAGATTACTTGCGGGGAAAAATAAATTTTCAGCAAAAAGACTTTTTTCAGATAAAAATTCAAATAAATCGGGTTATATTAGAAAACAAACTTATAGATTTTTTAAAAAAAATCTTGCAAAGGTTGCTATAATTTGATATATTAACAAACATTGGATTAAAATCTTGGGGAGTTATGCTGTGAACATATAACCCGCTAAATTGCAATTATGGCGGGTAAAAAAGGAGAGGGTAATTGTTTTTTTATAAATGGATGGTATTTTTGTTTCTTGTTTTATTTCTTTTTTCCTGTAGTAATAGAGAAGAGGAAGTATTTTTAGCCAAAGTAGGGGGAATGGCTGTTTCTACTTCCCAATATAGGGAAAGGTTGGAGGAGATTCCTTTTTCTTTTCAGGCCTTTGTCAATACTCGGGAAGGCAGGCATCAGGTTCTGGAGGCAATGATAAAAGAACAGCTTTTAGTTATGGAGGCAAGAAGACGAGGGTTGGATAAAGATGATGAAATAAAGATGAAATTAATAGAACTGGAAGAAAGTTTACTGCTTGCTCAAATGATTAAGGAAGCCAAAAAAAGTGAAATTAGCGTAAACAATGAAGAAATGGCTGATTATTATTTACAACATAAGGATGAGTTTTCTCATCCCAGGCAGGTTCGGATAAGCCATATTCTTCTGTCTACCTATGAAAAAGCGGAGGAAGTAATGTCCTTACTTAAACAACGGGGGAAAGGTTTTTCGAGACTTGCTCAAAAGATGTCTATTGATAGTGGTAGCGCAAAGCAGGGGGGGGATTTAGGGTTTTTTAGGCAAGGTGAAATTTTTATGCTTCCTGAATTTGAAAAAGTAGCTTTTTCTTTGGAAAACAAAGGGGATTTGAGTGATATTGTTAAAACCCAATTAGGATTTCATATTATAAAGTTGACTGACATAAAAAAATTAGAACCACAAGACTTTAATCAAGCAAAGGAGGAAATAAAAAAAAGAATTGAAAAAGATAAATTTGATCTTTGGATAGAGAAATTAAAAGACAAATTTAAGGTAAA
>JAUVLC010000062.1 GCA_030595925.1 Clostridia bacterium
CGAGGATATTTCTCCCATTCGTTTTGTCAGCAATAATTTATTGTACCTGATTTGCAGGTCAACATAATACTGTAAACTCACTAAAGTATCCTTCAATGAGCCATCAAGGTTTTTGCTTTCCATATTTATTCAGGAAGAAATATTATGATTTCTTCGCGGCTGTTTTCTTTACATCTTCAAGAACCTGGGAAGAGCCTTTTTTCACATCATCCATCACTTCAGCTGCACCTTGTTTCACGTCTTCAAGAACTTCAGTTACACTGTCTTTAAGGTCGTCGAATTTGTTGTACATGTCGTCAGCCCATTCTTTGGATTTAACAGCTACTTTTTTTCGGGTTTCTTCACCTGATTCAGGAGCGAAGAGTAAACCTGCAATGGCGCCAATAGCACCACCTACTATCAGGCCTGCAATGAATACAAATCCTGAACTTGAACTACTGTCACTCATAGTATTTAGTTTTTAAAAGTTAGTATACGCAAATATAACGAAATAAAGTGGAATTCTTACATCTACCAGGTAAAATATTTAAGAAGTTGATAATGAGTAGTATAAAGATAAATATTTACTAAAAGTAAAGGCTTTGGGTTCAAAAATGACACAAAAATCATTAGCTTTTTATAACAAAAGTCTAACATTTATGGAAACTGCAATTATATTATCTTCAAATGATCAAAATGAGTTATTTCATGCAATTGGCTGTTACAGGCTCTGCAGGAATGTGGATTTCCGAAATATTAAACATTCCCTTTGTTCAGGAGGTAGTTGCTTCAGCTCAGCATATCAAGAGGACATATCCTGAAGTTAGGACTTTTATCGAGATAGGCGGCGAAGATTCAAAGATTGTATTTTTTAACGAGCATTTCCGTCCTGACATAAGAATGAATGGAAGCTGCGCCGGTGGAACGGGTGCATTTATTGACCAGATGGCAGTTCTCCTTAATGTGCCGGTTTTTGAATTTAACCGTCTGGCTGAGAAGAGTATAACCATTTATCCCATTGCATCGCGGTGCGGGGTATTTGCAAAGACTGATATTCAGGCTTTGCTGAGCCGAAACGTCTCGAAGGAAGATATTGCTGCATCTGTATTTCACGCTGTAGCACTTCAGGTGGTAAGTGCCCTTGCTCGTGGACGCGATATAAAACCGATCATACTCTTTGGCGGTGGGCCGTTGAGCTTTTTCCCTGAATTGAGAAAGGCGTTTATTCGAGTATTGGGAATAGAGGATAAAGGACAAATCATTGTTCCTGATCACCCTGAATTTATCCCTGCTATGGGAGTAGCTACAGCAAATTGCAGTGAGCCGTATCTGGTTAGTATTAAAGATATATTAATACTGGGTGAGAACAAAAAATTATTAAGAAGAAAAGGTGAAATAAAGAGGCTTTCCCCACTTTTTGAAGCAAAGGAAAAGTTTGAAGAATGGCTTGAAGAACATTCAAGAGACAAAGTACCACAAGTCGATCCTGCCACAGTCAAAGATAAAGGGCTTTTTATCGGAATAGATTCCGGTTCTACAACTACCAAACTGGTACTGGTTGATGAAGAGGGAAGGTTTGTGCTGGGGCAATATCTTTCTAATAAAGGCAATCCGATAGAAGCTGTTAAAACGGGCATAACAGCATTAAAGGAAAAATTCGCAGAACTCGGGTTCATGCCAGAGATACTTTGCTCTGTGGTCACTGGCTATGGAGAAGACCTTATTAAGTCCGCCTTTGGACTTGACGCAGGTGTTGTTGAAACCGTCGCCCATTATAAGGCTGCCTTAAAATTTGATAAAGATGTTTCCTTTATCCTTGATATCGGTGGACAGGATATGAAGGCAGTTTATATCCATCAGAAAGTTATTTCTGATATTCAGATAAATGAGGCATGTTCTTCTGGATGCGGTTCTTTTATTGAAACGTTTGCTGGATCTTTAGGATATAGTGTAGAAAATTTTGCAAAATTAGCATGCAATAAAAATGAACCATTCGATTTGGGAACGAGGTGTACTGTTTTCATGAATTCAAAGGTAAAGGAGGCTTTACGCGAAGGAGCAAGTATTTCCGATATATCGGGAGGGCTTGCCTATTCAGTGATCAAAAACGCCCTATATAAGGTCATGAAATTAAAGGATACCGATATCTTAGGAGAAAAGATAGTCGCTCAGGGCGGAACCTTTCGCAACCCGGCAGTTTTACGTGCCCTTGAGATTTTACTAGACAAGAAAGTTATACGTTCGGACATTCCTGAACTGATGGGAGCGTATGGTGCGGCTATTACAGCTCTTGAGAATTACCAAAAAAAACCGATAAAGTCAGATCGATTTAATCCATTTCGGGGTCAGAAAATAAAAGTTGATTTTACTAAGAAAGAGTTAATGTGCCACGGTTGCGAGAACAAATGTGGAGTTTTGAAACTTACTTTTACAAATGGAGAACATTTTTTTACGGGTAATCGGTGCGATCGCCATTTTAGTAATAATCCTAAGAATAAAAAAGCAGGGGTTAATTTGATATCTGAAAAATTAAAGCTCCTCTTTGATAAGCCCGTTATCCCCAAGGATTCCCCAATCCTGACATACGGCATCCCTCGATGCCTGAATATGTTTGAAGACTTCCCGTTTTGGGCTGCTTTTTTAACGAAATGTGGTTTTAAGGTTGTTCTTTCATCTCCTTCAAGTTTAAAACTCTTTGAAAGAGGGATATCTTCGGTAATTTCCGATAATATTTGTTTTCCTGCAAAAGTAGCACATGGACATATTTTTGATTTGTCAAACAAAAAGGTAGACAGGATATTTTATCCGATTGTTGTGCATGAGCAAAAGGAATATTCTGATGTTCTTAACAGCTATAATTGTCCGGTGGTTACGGGCTATCCTGATGTGATCAGAAGCTCCATAGACCCTGAAAAGAAGTTCGGTATTCCTATGGATAGCCCTGCCGTAAGTTTCCGTGATATTGAATTATTAAAAAAGCAGCTCCACCTTTTTTTTAAAGTATACGGTATTAAATATTCTACTGTCTCAAAAGGCGTAGGGGAAGGACTTTTGGCACACAAAAAATTCAAACAAAAACTTAGAGAAATGGGGCAGTCTGTGGTTGATAAAGCAAAAATATCTAATAGGATGGTTGTAGTACTGGCAGGGCGTCCTTACCATATCGATTCCTTGATTAATCATGGGATTCCTGAACTTCTGAGCAGTATGGGAGTAGATGTCATAAGCGAAGATGCAGTTCCCTTGAATATGGATTTTCCTCTTGCCGATATTAATGTTCTTACTCAATGGACATATACAAATCGTCTTTATGCTGCGGCAAAATGGGTCAGAAAAGAGACTGGGGTGCAAATGATACAACTTACATCTTTCGGCTGCGGCCCGGATGCTATAGCCACTGATGAGGTGAGGGACATCTTGAATAGTATGGGGAAGATCCATACACTTATTAAGGTGGATGAGATTTCCAACTTAGGAGCTGTCAGGATAAGGTTACGTTCTATGTTAGAGGCAGTAAAGGAAAATACGGAGAAGGAACAATTGTTTAATAATGTGCCTGCCAGATCACAGCGGATCTTTTTGCCTCAAGACAGAAAGAGGACACTTATCGCTCCATATTTCTCACCCTTTTATTCTCCCTTGGTACCTGCTGCTTTCAGACCGTTAGGATATAATGTTGAAATTCTTCCTCCGCAGGATAAGGCATCGGTTGAATTTGGCCTTAAGAATGTAAACAATGAGATTTGCTATCCTGCTGTGCTTATCGCGGGTGACATCATTAAGGCCTTTAAATCAGGCCGTTATGATCCTTCTAAAACATCTGTACTCTTGACACAAACAGGAGGGCAATGCAGGGCATCCAATTATATTTCTCTCCTCAAAAAAGCCCTTTTCTCAGCAGGACTAATTGATGTTCCCATCGTTGCAATTTCTATGGATGATATAAATTATCAGCCTGGTTTTGATATTGATTTAAAAGAACTAATTAAACGGTTTGTATTAGGAAGTATCTTTTCTGATTCTTTGTCCCAGATGTTCCTGTCCACAATCGTCAGGGAAAAAGAACACGGAATTGCACAGAGACTTCATTCAAAATATCTTGAAGAGATGAAGATGGGTATTGAAAGGGCAGATTATTATTACTTATTAAGGATTCTAAAAGAAGCTGTAATGGATTTTAATGCTGTTAAAGTGACAGATCATCCTATTCTAAAAATTGGTGTGGTAGGTGAGATATTTGTTAAGTATAATTTTTTTGCTAACGGTAATATCATTGATTGGCTTACTGCTGAGGGAGTAGAAGTGGTACTTCCCACACTTCAGAGTTTTTTTACCCAAAGATTTGTTAATAAGGCTTTTGATCAAAGAGCGTTCTTTAAACATTCCTATGTTGATGTAATCAAGACCAAGTTGATGGAAATTTATGTTAATTATCATCTCTTTCAGGTAGAGAGTGTAATGCATGGGTTCCGCTTCTATAAAAAGCCTTTTAATCTTAAGAAGCTTGCCGAAATTACTGAAAATGTCGTAAGCATGGCTAACCAATTTGGTGAGGGGTGGATACTGACAGCTGATATTATTGCCATGCTGGAAGAAAATATCGGGAATATTGTATGCTTGCAGCCTTTCGGATGTATTTCTAACCACATAACCGGTAAAGGAATGGAGAACAGGCTAAAAGAAATGTTTCCACATATGAATCTCCTTTCCCTTGATATGGATGCTGGTGTAAGTAGAGTAAATATTCTTAACAGACTTCAGTTTCTTGTAATGGCGGGAAAGGAGGAGATGGAATATGAGAGCAAGGTGGCAATTATTCCTCAAGTAACGAAGTCATCTTTTATTTCACGAATATATCCGGTTAATGTCGCTTTCATTAATAATTACATTCCACCGGAAATTGAGAAATGGAAATCATGGGTTTCTAATCTAGGACTATGGAAAAAGGCAAATAGATTTATAAAGAAGTTTTAATGAATATAAATTGTTAGACGGGTCAATTCCTCATGGCTTGCCATGTATATAGTATGAGTATAGGTAGTTTGATCGGTGGAGTGTATGCCGTAGGAATGTCTGTGCATGAAATGGAAAAAATAGCGATGGAAGTGAATTGGAAAAGGTTAGTCCGGTTAATGGATTTTGTCATTCCCAGGTCAGGATTTATCAGCGGAAGAAAAAATAGCGGAATCCTTGTTAAGAAGTGGAAAAGTAAATATACTTATTAATCCGCAAATCGGACAAATTAAATTTACAGAATTTAATCGTGCAGATGAATGTATTCGAGCGGGGGAGTTAGCAACGTTATCTAACTTAGCATTGATAAAGGAAATTTACCGAAGAAAAAAACTAAATTAAAAGAGGAGAAAAAATATGCGAAAATTTGCTGAGTTTGTTCTTAAATTCCGCATAATAATTATTTTGCTAACTGTGGGGGTTACCCTGTTTTTAGGCTATCATGTAAAAGATATCAAAATAAACAGCGATATTTTGAGTTATTTACCTCAGAATGATCCTCTGGTGGTACTTTTCAATGAGGTCGGAGATAAATTCGGAGGCAATTCCCTGGCTGTAGTAGCCTTGGAAAAAGAAGATACTTTTAACTACGAAACCTTAAATAGAGTCAATCAAATTACCCAAAAGTTTAAGAGTATGGATGAAATTTCCCAGGTGATGAGTTTGACTGATATTCTGGACATTAAGAAAATTGAGGGTGGCTTGGAAGTAGGAAAACTTATAGACAAAGATGATATTCCCCAGGATTCCGAAAAAATCCGAAAAATAAAAGAATATACCCTTTCCAAAGATATGTATCGGGGTAGTCTGATTTCTGCTGATAGTAAAATCACGGTAATTATTGCCCGGTTAAAAGAGAATATCGATAAAATAACTGTTGCCCAACAAATGAAAAAGATAGTTCAAAATACATCGGGTAAAGAAAAAATATATTACGGGGGCATCCCGTTTCAGATGGTTTTCTTAACCGACATAATTCAAGCTGACTTAATAAAACTTACCCCGATGGTTGTTATCCTGGTGATGTTAATTCTTTTTTGTAGTTTTAAGAGTTTACGGGGAATATTTTTACCTTTGTCCTGTGTCTTGATGAGCACAATCTGGACAGTAGGAATAATGAGTTTATTAAAAATCCCTCTTACTATTGCCTCAGATGCTGTGCCCGTTTTACTCATTGCTATTGGCAGTGCCTATGGAATTCATATGCTTTCTAAGTATAACGAAGATATTTGTAAGGGAGACGATAAAATACAGGGGATAAAAGATTCCTTAAGTGAAGTAGGTATTCCCATATTACTGGCAGGGATTACTACTTTGATTGGGTTCCTGGCTTTTTTATCTTCTCCTTTAGGATTGATCAAAGAGTTTGGTTTTTTTACTGGTATCGGAGTGCTATTTGCTATGATTATTTCGGTAACTTTCTTACCGGCAGTTCTTTCCCTGTTGAAAGTTAGAAAAATTAAGTTAAATCATCATGGGGTAGAAGACGGTTGGATAACCAGGATTATGGATAAATTAGGAAAATTTGTACTCGGAAAAGAAAAATTTATCGTTGGCGGATGTGCTGGATTGATGATGATAAGTTTTCTTGCTGTTCCACATTTAAATCGAAACGTCAATATGATTAATTACTTTAAAAAGAGTAGTGAAATTAGGCAAGCTGAAGAAATGATGGAAAATAAGTTGGGTGGTTCTATTCCTGTTCAACTATTAGTCAGAGGGGATTTGAAAGATCCTTTCGTTTTAAAGGAAATGGTAAAACTGGAAAAGTTTTTAGCTGCTCAGCCCCATGTTAATGACCCCCAGTCAATTGCCGACCTAATTTGTGAAATGAATCGGGTGATGAATGGACATTCTACTATTCCTGAAACTAAAGAAGAGGTGGCAAATCTTTGGTTTTTTATTGAGGGGCAGGAGATACTGGAACAATTGATAAATAGTGAAGCTACCGAAGGTCTAATTCAAGCTAAAATGGGAACGGTAGAGACAAAAGAGGTAGATGTTTTAGTAAAAGCAGTTAATAATTATTTGGAAGAAAAACTTAATATTGATTCGGTTAAAATCAAAATCTCTCTGGCTTCCGATAAATTAGCTGAGGAATTAAAAAAACAGCGTGTAGAGCAAATTTTATCCAAAATAAAGTGGGATATACAAAAAAGATTTCCTGTTTTTTCAAAAGGGGGAAGTAAAAAGGTAATCATTGATGATGATTTAAGGAAAATAATTACCGCAAGTATTTTCATTGAGAAAAAAGGATTTGATAATAAATTTATAAAGATTATAGAAACCAAAATCAGTAATTACTTTCATTCTGAGGAAGCAGATATCCAGATAAAATCAAAGCAGGGTATTACAATAATTATCAGGGATATTGTAAAAAAGTTACAGGGGGAGAGCCCTGGAGAAGAGGATATTATTGCCATTTTAAGAAAAAATGTTCCGGAAATACTTTACATTGAAGAACCGGAAATTCTGGAATATACGGCTTCCTCAATTAAGGCAATTATAAATGAGGAGGAAAGGTGGGTAAGGGCTAATCAGCTTATGGGTGAATTAAAGCCGCTTTTTCCACGGAGTTTAAGGAAAGATGAAGAATTCTTGAAAGATTTAAGAGATGATATTTGGGAAATAAATGAAGATTGGTTTGCTCTGGCCAGTTCAAAATATAGTAAATTTTTCAACAATACAAACGAGCCTATTGGTAACCAGGTTAAATTAGCGGTTGCACAAACAGGGATGCCGATAATCTATATGGATATTGATCGAAAAATAATACAAAGTCAAGTTTTCAGTCTTTCCATTGCTATTTTCTTAGTTTTTATTCTTCTTGCCTTTCGGTTGAAATCTTTAATTGGTGGATTGATTTCAATATTTCCGATTATATTTACGATTCTCTTCAATTTTACCGTAATGTCGATTTTTGATATACCGCTGGATATAGTTACCGTTTTAATTAGCAGTGTGGCGGTAGGAATTGGAATTGATTATTCAATCCATTTTATTTTCCGGTTTAAGGTTGAATTTGCCAAAGGAAAGAGTGAATTAGAAGCTCTGGATAAAACTTTAGAAACGACAGGGAAAGCTATTATCATCAATGCTCTTTCAGTAATGATGGGTTTTCTGGTATTAGTTTTGGGAAATATCGTTCCTATGCAAAGGTTTGGTTATTTAATTGCTTTAACTATGATTATTAGTGCTTTGAGTTCCATTACCCTGTTACCTGCATTAATTTTATTAACTAAGGCCGGATTTATTGGAAGCTTTGATCGGTTAACCAAAAACTTAATCTCTAATGTGAAGGGAAAAATCAAAAAAGGGATGATAGAGGGGGTGAAAAAAATTACCAAAAACGGAAGTTAATTATTAATAAAAATAGGTAGATAAAAAGGAGAATTCAAAAATGAAAGAAAAAAAATTCTTTATGATGATAGAAGTATGGGTTTTAGCCTTAGTAATGATTGTCCCCTCTTTAGCTCAGGAAAAAAAATCAGAAGCACAAAAAAAAGAATTTACCGCTCTTGAAATTCTAAAAAAATCTGATAGTGTTGCCAATGCACCGAAGGATCAAGAAATTATAATGGAAATGATTCTTATTGATAAGAAAGGAAAACAAAAAAAGAGAGGAGCAAAGATGTTGCAGAAGGGTAGTGAAAAAAGAATGATTAAATTTCTCTCACCGGCGGATGTGAAGGGCTTAGCATTTTTAGACTTACCCAATGATATGATGTATCTCTATTTGCCTGCTTTCAAAAAAATAAGAAGAATTGCCTCTCATGTGAAGAATACCAGTTTTGCAGGAACTGATTTTACCTACGATGATATGGCTTCTATCAATTATGCTGATGAATGGGTGCCGGGATTAATGGAAAGTAAGAAAGAAATAGTATCAGTTTCTGCTGAAAAAGAAAAGGAATTAGAAAGCAAAGAGTGCGAGCATTATCTTCTTGAACTCAAACCTAAAGAAGGAATCAAAAAGGACTATTCTAAATTGGTGATGTGGGTAAGAAAAGACAATTTTTATCCAGCCAGGATTGAACATTATTCCCGGGAGGGAAAACTATGGAAAATAATGGAAAGAAGGAAAATAGTAAAAGAAGCAAAATACTGGGTTTCTAAAGAGACAGAAATGAACGACCTTAAAAAAGAACACAAAACCAAAATGCTTATTAGTGAAGTTAAATTTGATCAAGGTCTAAAGGACGAGTTATTTTCTCAACGGTATCTTAAGCGAAAGTAAGAAAATGAATATAGAAGGAGAATTTTACAATGCGTAAATTTATGTTTTTCTTGGTAATTTCAGGTTTCTTACTATCAATTTCCAGAGTCTCTTTTGCTGAAGTAAATTTGAGTGGTTATGTTTTTACTGATAATAGATTAGGGCTGGAAGAAGAGAATAACAAGTTTACCCGGAACGATAATCGTTTGGCATTAAAACTTGATTCGGATATTTCCGGAGCACATTTTTATAGTGAAATTTGGTTAAGAGGATTAGGTTTTCCTACTGTATCCCAATCATCGGATTTACAGGAAAAAAGTAAAGAAAAAATTAGTCCCTGGACAATTGAATTCAGAGAAGCCTATATCGATTTCTACAAGTTATTTACCAATAATCTGGAATTACGGGTCGGTAGGCAAAGAATTGCCTGGGGAACAGCCGATAAACTCAATCCTACGGATAATCTCAATCCTGATGATTTGGAAGATATAATGGATTTTGGACGAAAATTAAGCACCAATTCTATGAAACTGACTTACTATTTAGGAGGTTATACCTTTACCGGGGTATGTATTCCCCTTTTTACTCCGGCAGTACTTCCTTCCAGCGAGTGGGCGTCGGCGCTTTCCTCACCCATTTCTTTTCCCAACGGGATAACCTTACGCAATTTTACCGATTCAATAATTTTACCGGAAGATAATCCGCAAGAAAGTTCAATGTTTGCTGTAAAAATGGCCGGGAATTTATTTAACAATGATTTATCCGTCAGCTATTTTTATGGAAGAGATGATTTACCTTTGATTAACAAAGTGGAAATAACCCCTATTACATCTACGACGGTGGATATAAGAGCCGAAATGATTTATCCAAGGATGCATGTAATTGGAGTTGATCTTGCAGGGGCAATTGGAGATATCGGTGTCTGGACAGAGGGAGCATGTTTTATTCCTGAGAAAGTAAAAATGGAAACATCTACGATTGGAATCGGGACACAGACTTCTATTGCCTTAAAGGAAGAAGTTTATTTCAAGTATGTTTCCGGGTGGGATTATACCTTCAAAAACGGCCTTTACATCAACAGCCAATTTCTGCATGGATTTATCCATGAAAGAGGTAAAGATAATTTAGAAGATTACTTAATGGCTGGAATCGAAAAGAAATTTTTTAACGATGAGTTAAAGGCCAAATTAAATTTCGGTGTAGAGATTAAAGATTGGAATGAGATAGAGGATAATTTGGCAACGATGATTTTTCCTGAAGTAAATTATTATCCTGTAGATAACACAGAGATAATCCTGGGAGCATATTTAATTGATGGGAAAGATACTACTAATTTTGGGAAAGTTAAGAATAATGATGAGATATATTTAAAATTTAAATATAGTTTTTAAAAACCAATGGAAATAACAAATTTTTTTTTAATAGTAGTAGGAATATTAATAATCTTTGTCGGATTTATAATTTCTATTGTTCCCGATGAAGCAAGAAACTGGTTTAAAAAATGGATGTTCTTACCCGATAATTTATTTTGTCTGTCAGGGTATCTATGGGGATTAATTGGAATAGCAATGATTGTTGCGGCTTTGGTAGAATAGTTCATACGAGAAAGGATGTAGAGTGATTTTTGTTGACAAACCTGCTTAATTTTTTTATAGTTAATGTATGTTAAGAAAAGCGACTGCTATTGGCAGTTGAAATTTTTATTAAGAAAGGAGAGGAATAAAATGAGTACATTTAAAAACTTGTTTAATTTAGGGTTAGGAACGTTGATTACGACTAAGGAAAAGGCAGAAGAAGTAGTGGATGAGTTAATCAAAAAAGGGGAAGTTGGGCAGGATGAAGGGAAAGAATTAGTAGATGAGTTGATTCAAAAAGGAGAGAAAACTAAAAAAGAATTAAAAAAACAAATTGAAAAGATAACTGAAGAGGTGTTAGAAAAAGTAAATATCGGGACAAGGAAAGAAATAGAAGAACTTAAGGCAGAAATCAAACAGTTGAAAAAGAAGATAGCACAAAAATAATCTTTAAAGGAAAATATCTTTATTTGTAAAAGGAATCTTTAATTGTTCGCCGAAAATCTTATTCAGAAAATTCATAATGTCCGGCGGTTGAAGCAAATCTTACAGATATTAGGCAAGTATGGGTTTGGTTATATTATTGACCGGTTAAATATCGAAAGAAATGTTGTGGGTAGAAAGTTAATAAGTTTAGCTTCTACTAAAAAATCCGATTTTTTCGATATGCCTGTTCCAATAAGAATACGCAAAATGTTAGAAGAGCTGGGTCCTACCTTTATTAAATTCGGTCAGATGTTAAGTATCAGACCCGATTTAATTCCTCTGGAACTATGCAAAGAATTAGAAAAATTGCAGGATAAGGTGCCTCCTTTTTCCAATGAAAAAGTGGAAAAACAGATTTTTGATGAGTTCAAAAAACCTCTTAATGCAATATTCAATACTTTCTCTTCTTCTCCTGTGGCGGCTGCCTCTTTGGCTCAAGTACATTTAGCGGAGTTAAAAACAGGGGAAAAAGTAGTAGTCAAGGTCCAACGCCCGGGACTTAAGAAAATAATTACCGCAGATTTAAATATCTTAAGCGTATTAGCCCAGTTAATGGAAAAATATATTGAAGAAACCAGGCTTTATAACCTTCCGGAAATAGTTAATGAATTAAAAAAAGCACTTTTAAAAGAAATAGATTTTAATACGGAAGCAAGGAATATAGATAAATTCCGAAGAAATTTCAAGAGTGATGACAGTGTTTATATTCTTAAAGTATTCCATGATTTATCGACCAAGAAAGTTTTGACTATGGAGCAAATAGAGGGGATAAAAGTAAGCAAGGTAGAGGAAATAGAAAAAGCCGGTTTGGACAGAAAGCAAATAGCTATAAACGGAATGGATGCTATTTTAAAACAAATATTTACCTATGGCTTTTTTCATGCTGATCCGCATCCGGGCAATATATTCATTTTAAAAGATAAGCGTATTGCGTTTATAGATTTCGGGATGGTAGGGCGTATTGACGAAGAAACAAAAATTCAGCTTTCCAATATTTTAACAGCGGTTATTCGACAGGATGTACCAGGGATAATAGACTCTTTTATTTCGATGGGGACAATTGATGAAGTGGTTTCTTTTAAAAAATTGAGTTTGGATTTGACGGATTTAGTGGAAAGCTACTATGAAATTCCTTTAAAAGAATTAAAAATGGATAAAGTTTTGCCGGACATATTAAATGTTATTTCAGAAAATAAAATTAAAATTCCATCTGATTTATTTCTTCTCAGCAGAGCTTTGATTACCATAGAAGGGGTAGGGAAAAAATTATATCCGGATTTTGATGCAGTAACCCGGACAAAACCTTTTGTTACAAAATTAATAAGACAAAAGTATAGTCCTAAAATGATAGCCAGGGAAATAAGGGGATTAGCCAGAGAATTATATAGATTTACCAGGATATTACCTAAGGATTTAACGTTAATCTTTAACAAGATAAAAAAAGGAAAATTAAAGATAGAGTTTGAGCACAGGGGATTGGAAAATTTAATTTTCGAGATGGATAAGGTTAGTAACCGGATTGCTTTTAGCGTAGTTATAGCCGCATTAATTATTGGTTCATCGATAGTTATCCAGGTCGATAAAGGTCCTTTGCTTTTTGATCTTCCTGTTTTAGGGCTTATCGGGTTTCTTTTTGCCGGAGCAATGGCTTTATGGTTGGCTATTGCTATTTTGCGCTCGGGAAAACTATAAAAATTGGATAATTTAACATTAGAGGTTTTTTTTGTATAACAATGCCCATCCTGGGTATTGTTATTTTTTTGCTTTTCTCTATGGATAAAGAGATAAAATATTTGGGTTATTTTTCATTTGCCTTTAACAATAAATTTTGTTACAATATTTTTAAGTTCAGCTTTAATTATTGTAATACTTTTTCTATTAGCTAGTTCCGATAAAATGTAAAAACAAAAGATGGTTGGGCCATTTTGTGTAAAAACTGTATCACAGGCTTAAGTTCAATGTAGTTTCCCGATAAAAATTTTCTGTTCGCAAATCACCATATACCAGAAATGAGTATTGTCTGTTTCATTGATGAATTATAAGAGACCTATCTTGCCTTAAAATATAATTTGAATATTCTATTCAATAAATCAAAAAAAGGAATTATTTGTGAGAAATACATATAAGATTGAGGAATATAATAATGAGCAATCCTTTGAGCAACTATATCAGGATTTAATGGAACAAGTCTGGAAAAGTGGTTATGAAAAGCAGAGTATGACAGATATGGATGTTGATTTTTTGGAATGGATTTTGAATTCATCCAAAAGCAATATTAAGTTTAATATTAAAACACAAAATAAAATAGTTAGTTTCATCGGTGGGTTTAGAAGAAAAATTAGGTTTTTTAACCAGGAATTGGAAACCTATATTGGAGGATTATTTTCTGTTCATCCGGAATATCAAAGGAAAGGATTGGGATATAGTCAGTTTTTAAAAAGGGCTAAGGAAATAATAGATAAAAGAAAATGTCCGTGTTTTTTTATTTATCAGGATAAAGGCCACTCATCAACTTTGCTTTTAAAAAAATTTGCCCGAAAGGAAAATTACGGGGTAAAAAAACTGGCCACTTTTAATTTGTACGTGAAAATGTTAGATTTAAAAAAAGTAAATCAGTGTGAACCCTTGAAATTTTATGAGAAGATACTCCTTTTGAAACCTTTTAAAAACTGGATAGAAAAAGTAAAAATAGATGAAACCTATTTTCAAAATATCAGTTTATTTAAAAAAGATGATCTGGAGCAATGTCAGGAGTTATTGAATTTATATTCGAAAGATAAGAAAATAAAACTGGCCAGAATTTGGGATGATCGGGAAGAGCTTTTTAGACAACTTTCTTTTAAAAACAAAGCCGAAACGCTGATTTTTAAAGAAAATAATCAGGTCAGGGGGATTATAAATTATTACTATATGACTTTACGGGGAAAGACAAATATCAAGGTTGCATTTTTAGATAATCTTTATTTGAAACCCTTAAGCCAAAAAGAACAAGAGTCTTTTCTTTCTTTTTATCTTAAATACGTTAAAAAACAAGGGTGTTCTGCAGTAATTAGTTGTAACTTCGCCTACTTTGGCCAAAAAATCTTCCGGAAATTCCATTTTGTGCAATATCCTCGCTATATGCATTTTATTGCCATTGGCAGAAAAGATTACTTATCACAATTCAAAGAATTAAAAAAAGACGAAATTTATTTAGACCTTAAATAATATAAAAATCAATAGTAATTTCGGTTCATTCGTATTTATTGTGGAACTAATCAATGATTTAGTAATCGATAATGTTGCAGATATACTCTTTTTTTTAACATTTTCAAATTTTCTACTAT
>JAUVLC010000007.1 GCA_030595925.1 Clostridia bacterium
TCATGATGGGGCGGAGGGGAAATCAAAATCACTCCCGGGGTAGTATAACGAATCCGGGCAATAGCAGGGCTTACCTTGTGACCGGGAAGCTGCCCCCCTTCCCCGGGTTTTGCCCCTTGTGCTATTTTTATTTGCAATTCATCAGCATTTACCAAATAATTTATATTTACACCAAATCTTCCTGAAGCAACCTGTTTTATTGCACTGCGTTTAGAATCACCATTAGTCAACGACTTAAATCGTGCAGGATCTTCTCCCCCTTCCCCTGTATTGGAACGCGCTCCTAAGCGATTCATAGCAATAGCAATACTTTCGTGCGCTGCTTTGGAGATAGACCCAAAACTCATTGCTCCGGTAACAAAACGTTTTAGGATTTTTTCTGCCGGCTCTACCTTGTTTATTGGTATTGTTTTTGTCTTTTTAAATTTAAATAAACTACGTAAAGTAGCAGGATTTTTCGATTGGTCATTTATCGTGAGAGCAAATTTTTTATACTCGGAATAACTATTTTGTCTGACTGCATTTTGTAAAGCAGAAATACTCTCCGGATTCCATAAATGAAACCTTTCATTTCTTTTCCACTGGTACACCCCTCCGGCATCCAAAAAAGAAGAAGCTATTGTTTTTCTTTGGGGATAGGCTTTTTCGTGACGTAAAAGAGTTTCTTTTATAATAACATCAAATCCTGCCCCGCCAATACGGGAAACCGTCCCTGAGAAACACCTGTTAATTATTTCTTCTTTCAAACCCAGAGCTTCAAATATCTGAGCACCCCTATAACTTTGCAAGGTCGATATCCCCATTTTAGAAAGAATTTTAAGAAGTCCCTTAGCAACAGCTTTTCTGTAATTATTCAAAGAAAGAGCAAAATCTAATTCTACCTGCTTTTCCTCTATTAAATATTTAACCGCTTCATAAGCTAAGTAAGGGTTAATACAATCAGCACCGTATCCAAAGAGAAGAGCAAAATGATGAACTTCACGCGGTTCCGCGCTCTCTATTATAATTCCAATTTGAGAACGCAATGCCCTTTTTACTAAATAATGATGTACTGCTCCCAGAGCTAAAAGAATCGGTATTGCCGCATATTCTTTGTTTACACCCCGGTCACTTAAAATAATAAAAGTATATCCCTCATTTATCGCGGTAACTGCCTCTGCGCATATTTTATCCAGGGTTTCTATAAACCCCCTATTATTTGTCTTCTTAGTGGAAAATAAAACAGAAATTGTTTTTGTTTTAAACCCGTTCTTTTTTATGCTGCGTATTTTTTCTAATTCTTCGTTAATCAAAACAGGGTTTTTTACTCTTAATTTATGACAATGTGAAGAAGTTTCTACTAAAATATTTTTTTCAGAACCGATATAACTTTCCAGACTCATTACCAAATTTTCTCTTATCGGATCAATTGCCGGATTGGTTACCTGGGCAAAAAGTTGCTTAAAATAATTATAAAAAAGCTCCGGTTCTTTGGATAAAATGGCAGGAGGAGTATCATCCCCCATTGAACCCGTAGGTTCCTGTCCGTTTTCAGCCATAAATTTGATAATAAACTTTAAATCTTCGCGAGTATAGCCAAAAGCCTTTAAAAATGTTACTCTATCCTGCGTAATTTTTTTGGTGTTTTTGACCACAGGGATGTCGTCAAGATCAAGCATTCGTTTTTTAATCCATTGACTATAAGTATGGCCTGTTGCTATTTCTAACTTTATTTCATCATCGTCAACAATCTTTCCTTTTTCCGTATCGATGAAAAACATTTTCCCCGGCTCCAACCTTCCAGATAAAAGAATATCCTCCGGAACAATGTCCAATACTCCTACTTCCGACGCCATAACCACAAAGTTTTTCTTCGTCACAATATAACGTGCCGGACGCAAACCATTTCTATCCAATACCGCTCCGATTTTAACTCCATCTGTAAAAGCAATAGCAGCCGGTCCATCCCACGGTTCCATAAAACAGGCATGATATTTATAAAAATCCTTTAACTTTTTATCCATTAATTTATTTTCCTGCCATGCTCCGGGAACAAGCATCATCATTGCGTGAGGAAGAGATCTATCGGTTAAAGCAAGTAATTCAAAAACATTATCTATTGTCGCCGAATCACTTCCATCCGGAACAATTATGGGTTTTATTTTTTCAATATCTTCGTTATTCAACACCTCACTTTGCAATAACCCTTCCCTTGCCCGCATCCAGTTAATATTTCCCTGCAAGGTATTAATTTCTCCGTTATGGGCTAAAAATCTGAATGGTTGAGCCAGGTCCCAGGTAGGAAAGGTATTAGTGCTGTAACGCGCATGTACTAAACAAAGAGCGGTTTTTAAGTTTTTATCTTTAAGATCCAGAAAAAAATTCTCCAATTGATTAGAAATCAATAAACCTTTATAAGAAAAAGTGCGGGAAGAGATGTTGTTAATATAAAAATATGATTTTTGTTTTAAATTAGAAGCACGGATAATATTTTCTAGCTGTTTCCTAATTATATAAAGACGCCTTTCAAAATCTATCTGTTTTTTGACCCTCGGGTCTTTAGCAATAAAAACTTGTTCAATTACCGGTTGCGTCTGACGAGCAACTTTTCCGATACTGGAATCATTTACCGGAACCTTACGCCATCCTAAAAATTCCTGTTGTTCCTGTTTGATTATTTTTTTAAAAATATTTTTACAAAATTGCCGTTCTTTTTTATCGGGGGGGAAAAAAATTAACCCTGTACCGTATTCACCCAAAGGAGGTAAATTAATTCCTATTTTAGACGTTACTTTTTGAAAAAACTGATGAGGAATTTGAATAAGAATACCTGCTCCATCCCCTGTTTCCGGATCCGCACCGGTAGCACCACGATGTAAGAGACGATTAAGAGTTTTTAGCCCCAGATGCAACATTTCGTTAGATTGCTTACCTTTTATGTCACACACAAATCCCACGCCACAGGAATCCTTTTCAAATTGTGGATCATATAGTCCTTGTTTTTTAGGAAAAAATGTATTTCTCATTTTTTATCTCTTTCACCATTCTTTAGTAATGTCAAAATGTTTTATTTTTTGGTAGTCGCAGGCTTTAGCCTGCGGAAAATCTCTGACGATAACGCAGGCTTTAGCCTGCGACTACCTTCCCATATTTACAGAAAATTTCCCCTTTATCTACAAACTTCTTCTGGGCCGGAGCTATTCTCACTTTTTTCTCCATCTTTCTATTTTAATTCCTAATTTTTTAATTTTAGTTTGTAGAGTATTCCTGTTTATCCCCAAAATTTGTGCCGCCTGCAGTTTATTCCCCCTACATTTTTCTAAAACATCCTCAATTAAAGGTTTTTCTATTGTAGTTAAAATAAATTTGTAAAGTTCTTTTTCATTACTGCTGATAAAAAAATCTTCCAGCTCTTTAACTGATTGTTGGAAAGAAAGTTTTTTTTCTTCCAGTTTGTTTTTATCCTCTACTTCTATTATTTCCCTTCCTTGTTCTCTTCCTATTTTTGTTATACAATACCCGGAATCATTGAGAGCTTTAATGACTATTAAAGATACCTTTCTTTCTTTATCGTTTATGGAAATATTAATCATTGTTTTGCCTAAACTTTAAGCATTATATATCAAAAAAAAAACACCTGTCAAAGTATCTTTTTTTTCCTTTCTGTAATCTTTTCCCTTTCTAAAAACCAAAATAATATGAGCTTGTTGCCAAACTCCTATTATTGTCATTCCCGCAAATAGACTGTGTCATAGTTCTGATTTTTATGTGGTAGCCGCAGGCTTCCTCCACAGGCGGACAAGAAAGCCTGCGGCTACCTAAAACAGGGGTTATTATACACTTTCCTTCTCTATCATTTGAGAAAAATTAAAAAGAATTTTTTTTGTCTGTCTTGTTAATTGTCCTTTTTTTCTATATGTGTCTATAAGCATTTTTTGTACATCCGTTATTTTAACCGACTGCTTACCGCTCTGCAAATAATACTTCTTTACCCATAATTCAACTATCGCAGGAGTAATTTCCATATGAAATTGCAAACCATAAGCATTCTTTCCTATCTTAAATGCCTGATTCGGACAAATTTTGGACTTTGCTAACCATAAAGCATCTCGAGGTATATCAAATTGATCATTATGCCATTGAAATATCTCTAAACTTTTTCCTAAACCTTTAAAAAGTAAATCCTTTTCCCCGTCCCCGGTCAAATTAACTTTATACCACCCTATTTCTTTAGCTACACCTTTTCGCACCTTTGCTCCCACTGCCTTAGCCAGAAGTTGTGCTCCTAAACAAATACCTAAAAGAGGAATATTTAAGGCTATTACTTTTTTTAAAAACTTATCCTCCTCTTTCAAAAAAGGATATTGCTCCTCTTCATCCACATTCATCGGTCCACCCATAACAATAATTGCTTTTATCTTTTCAAAATTGTCAGGGAATTTATCTCCTTTTTCCAGCTCAATTGTTCTCATCAATTGTTTACCGGACTGAAAAAATTCACCAATTAACCCCGGGCCTTCTATCAAAACGTGTTTTATAATTAAAATCATAATATTTTATTCTTTTTTTAACACATCGCCTTGGTTCCCTAATTTAGCAGACCGTGTCCTAATCTTCTTTTTTGCAACAATTGTAGTTGCCTCATTTATGAGGCTCATCGACAAAATCATTCAGCAGCCCAATAAACTGGGCAACTACATTGATTTTGGCACAGGCTCTAAAGGTCGCGGCTACCACACAGTCTATAAACGAAGAACCAAGGGGCATGTCTTTTATTTTTAGAGTATGGGAAGTAACTTATCTAATTCATATTTTGTCAATTGAATCCGATATTCATCCCATTCTTTTCTTTTCAAAGTTACAAAACGAGAAAATACATGCTCACCTAAAGCTTTTTTTATAAAATCACTCTTTTCCAATAGGTTAACTGCTTCTCCCAAACTATCCGGCAGAGACGCCACTCCTAAATCTTTTCTCTCTTCCGGAGTTAAGTTGTACAAATTCTTCTCTATTGATTCAGGTAATTCATAATTTTTCTCAATACCGTCTAAACCGGCATTAAGTAACACCGCAAAGGTCAGATAAGGATTGCAAGCAGGATCCGGAGACCTAAATTCCATTCTCGTGGCTTGTTCCTTTCCCGGATGATATTCCGGCACCCTGATTAAAGCAGATCTGTTTCTCCGCGACCAGGCAATATAAACCGGTGCTTCATATCCCGGAACAAGTCTTTTGTAAGAATTTACCCATTGGGCAAATACTGCACTCATTTCCTTGGCATGAACTATTTGTCCGGCAATAAATTTTTTGGCTGTATCGCTTAAATAATTTTTATCCTTTTTGGAAAAAAAGGAATTTTTATCCCCTTTAAAAAGAGACTGATGAGTATGCATACCACTGCCATTTTCTCCAAATACCGGTTTAGGCATAAAAGTAGCATACACCCCATGTTTTTGAGCAATTTCTTTAACGATAATACGATAAGTTATTACATTATCAGCCATTTTTATGGCATCATCATAACGCATATCAATTTCGTGCTGACTGGGTCCTACTTCATGGTGACTATACTCAATCTGTATTCCCATCGATTCTAAAGCCAATACCGTATCCCGTCTTAAATCAGAAGCAACATCTAATGTAGTTAAATCGAAATACCCCCCTTTATCTAAAACCTCAGCTCCCTGATCATTTTTAAAATAGAAAAACTCTAATTCCGGACCTACATAAAAATGTTCAAACCCCATATCGGTAGCTCTTTTTAAGGCTTTTTTTAATATATAGCGGGGATCTCCTTCATAAGGTTTTCTATCCGGGGTTAAAATATCACAAATCATACGGGCCACTGCCTTTTCTTTTGGCCGCCAGGGAAGTAACTCAAAGGTACTTGTATCCGGAAAAGCAATCATATCACTCTCTTCTATGGATTGATAACCGGTAATGGAAGAACCATCAAAACCCATACCGTTTTCCAGTGCCCCTTCTAACTCATTATCAGTAATGGCAAAACTTTTAACCTGCCCTAAAATGTCAGTAAACCACAACCTAATAAACTTAACATCATTTTCTTTTACTAATTTCAAAATTTCTTCTTTGCTTCTGCTTCCCATTTTTTTTGCCTCCTTTTTAAATTTTTTTTAAGAGTTCTGCAAAATAGTTTTTTATCTTCCTTGTCATTCCTGCTCCCTGCAAAAGCAGGGAATAAACTTGTCCCCGTGAAAACGGGGAGCAGAAATCTATTGATATTTTAAGCACCTTATAGATTCCGCATCATCCGCCTGAGGCGGAGCAGAATGACCCGCCTTATAAACTGGCGAACAGGCAAAATATTGTATTTTGTAGAAGTCTAATTTTTTTTGGTTTTATTAACCAATAGTTTCTGAGCAGTCAAACGGCTATTTTATTTTGATTCCATAAAATAGCCGTTTGACTCTCTACTTTAACTTTATGCAATTTGGTTGCCAATATGCCTGCATTTTAGACAATTAGTAAAAGGAAATACCTATTAATCTCCATTTTCCATCTATTTTACATTGATTTCTTATCTTTCACTGCAAAATTAATTTCTTTTCCCTTTTTAAAAGCTTCTGCTTAAAAATTGTGCATCAACTGCTCATTTTTAAGCTTTTTGTATAAAAAATAGTTTTTTCCATCCTAACCAATTGCTTCTTTGCCTTTCTCTCCGGTTCTTATGCGAATACAATTTCCCATATCAAGAACAAAAATTTTACCATCACCAATTTTACCGCTTCTTGCTCCTTTAATAATGGCTTCAACAGTAGCATCAACAAAATCATCATTAACTGCTATCTCTAACCTTAGTTTTTTAAGTAGATTTACCTCGTGAATTACCCCTCTATAGGTTTCACTGAATCCTTTCTGTTGACCACATCCTAAAGCATTGGTAACGGTTAACTTAAAAATCTGAGCATCATATAACGCTTTTTTAACATCCGGTAATTTATGCGGTTGAATCATCGCTATTATCAGTTTCATTTTTAAACTCCTCCTCTTTTTAATTTAGTTTAGACTTCTGCAAAATAGCCTTTTATCTTTTCTGTCATTCCTGCGAACAGACTGTGTCCTAATTCTGATTTTTTGAAGCAATTGTAGTTGCCTCATTTATGAGGCATTATTATTATCCGTTCCGCCCAATCATCCAAGTTAACGATAGACAAGTAAATTGGGCAACTACATTGATTATGACACAGTCTGGAAAGTAAGAATCCATTGATATTTTAAGCACATTTCACAGAACTCTTTAATTTGTTAATTCACCGGTTAAGGTTGCCCAATAAATCAGGCAACCTTAACCATCGGGATTATTCTTTGTTTTTATTCCGTACTAAAAATTTGAAAACCGGAATAAGCTTCCATTCCATGTTCGCTAATATCCAATCCTTTTAATTGTTCTTCATCCGACGCTCTCAGTCCTACTGTTTTCTTAATTATATAAAAAAGGAGCAAAGCTGTTCCAAAAACCCAGATAAATACTGATAATACACCGATTACCTGGATAAAGAACTGGGTTAATCCTCCTCCGAAGAAAAGACCGTTAACTGATCCCATCCCACTGGATTCACCATAAGAAGCCTGAGCAAATAATCCCACAGCAAGGGTTCCGAATGCGCCACAAACCCCGTGCACTGATATTGCCCCTGCAGGATCATCAACATGTAAAACTTTATCAAGAAATTCAACACTAAGCACTACCAATATTCCGGCTATTGCTCCGATAATTATTGCACTTAAAGGGGATACATTAGCACAACCGGCAGTAATGGCTACTAATCCGGCTAACGCTCCATTTAATGCCATACTGGTATCGGGTTTTCCAAATCTCTTCCATGCAGTAAACATCGCTGTAATGGCTGCGGCTGCGGCCGCCAAATTAGTAGTTACAGCAATCGTGGCTATACTTAAATTTGTTCCTGCGGTAGTACTTCCCGCATTAAAACCAAACCAGCCAAACCAGAGGATAAACACACCCAGTGCAGCTAAAGGAATATTATGTCCTGGTATAGCATTAGAACCACCATCCTTATTATATTTTCCCAATCTGGGACCAAGGAGTAATGCTCCGGCTAAACCAGCCCAACCACCTACTGAATGAACTACAGTCGAACCGGCAAAATCCACCATTCCTTTACTACTCAACCAACCGCCTCCCCAAATCCAATGACCAACTACAGGATAAATTACCGCACAGATAAAAACCGAGTAGACTAAATAAGCAGGAAATTTTGTTCTTTCTGCCACTGCTCCGGAAACAATAGTTGCTGCTGTGGCGGCAAAAACTACCTGAAAAATCCAAAAGGCATACTGCCATAATCCATCCCCTGTTCCCGGATTACCGGCACTTAAGAAAAACCCATCAGTTCCAAAAAAGCCCATTGCACTGGCCCCAAACATTATACCAAACCCAACTAACCAATAAGCCAGAGAACCTATACAGAAATCCATCAAATTCTTCATTAAAATATTAGCCGCATTTTTCGCTCTGGTAAAACCCGTTTCTACCATAGCAAAACCCGGCTGCATAAAGAAAACCAAAAAAGCCGCTACTAATGTCCAAACCGTATCAATCGCTACAGCGTTAGTGGCTGCTGTCGCCTCTTCTTCCGCAAAAGCAATTAACGGTAAGATCAACCCTAAATACAAACTACTTTGTATTGTTACTCTAAACACTTTTTTTAACATTTTTTTAAACATTTTCCATCCTCTCCTTTCTTAGTTAATTAAAACCCAAAAGCTACAACTAAACCACCATAAAATTCTTCTTCCTGATTACCATCGGTAACTTCTTCCATATCTCCGAAAGGCATTGAATAATTAATACTGGGGGTAAAGGAACATTTATCGCTTAAGGGAATTCCTAAGCTTGCTCCCAGGGCAACATCGCCTCCGTCACCCGCAATAAAAAGTTCACTGTTAGAACCAATATGTCCACTTAAATCAAGTGTAATCGGCCCCTCACCTAAAGCAAGACTATGACTTAAATCCAATACTATATAGCTTCCATCTCCGCCTCCGGAATCTTCCTCACTATAATCCTGATACCAGGTTAAACTGGGTGACAACAGGACATCTAATCCTCCACCAAAATAAATTTCCTTACTAAATCCATCACCTATAGGAAAATCATAATAAATATGTCCTACCGACAAACTAAATTTATCTGCACTATAAGTATAATCGATGGAATAATCAACCTCATCAGAAGAACAATAGTCCTCAGCATCCATATCAAAACTCCCCCATACACTGGCGGTAAAACCATACGCACTTATATATAGTCCTGACTGCATTACCGGATCATCATCCAGAAGAAACCCTCTCCAAAGATATTTAGAATTTATAGCAACATCTGAACTTACCTCAAAGGCTGAACCGATTAAGACCCCTTCTCCCTCTGCATACACACGACTCATTCCAACACCACTAACTAAAAAACAAGCTACTAAAAAAACCATTAATCTTTTAACCATCTATTCCCCCTCCTTTTTTTTTAAAATAATAGACTTTTGCAAAATATCTTTTTCTCTTTTTTTGTCATTCCTGCCCCCTGCGGAAGCAAGGCTAAACTTGCCCCGTGAAAACGGGGAGCAGGAATCCATTACATTATAGATTCCGCATCATCCTCCGCCTCAGGCGGATTAGGCGGAGCGGAATGACCCGCCTTATGGAATGGCGGATAAACAGAATATTGTATTTTGCAGAACTCTTTAAAGTAACGCCTTTTCCTGTCGTTCTCCAGTCCTTATCCGGACAGCATCATCTATTGGTAAAACAATAATTTTACCATCTCCTAATTTCCCTGTACCACAAATATCAATCATTACCGCAATTAATTCTTCTACCTGTTCATCTGTCGCATATATTTCGATTTTAGTCTTGGGTAAAATCAGATACGCTTCCGGCCGGGTAGTTTCTCTTCCAAATCCTTTTACTTCGGTAATAGTCATTCCACCCACACCCGTTTCCCGTAAAGATTCTTCTAATTCCTTCAACTTCTCGGCACGGATGATACACTCAATTTTTTTCATTTTAAATCTCACCTCCCTTTATATTAGAATATCAGGTAAAATATCTAACATCCCCCTTAACCTGAAGCTTCTCTATTACTCTCCTACGCAATTATATTGCCAAACCATTAAAAACAAAAAAAAACACCCGGATTTAAAACTAAACCCAAGTGGTTTTCTTACTCTCCCGTCATTCCTGCAAACATAACTCTAATTTTTATGTGGTAGCCGCAGGCTTTAGCCTGCGTAATTTCCCCGTCGATAACGCAGGCTAAAGCCTGCGACTACCAATAAGGAAATTGTGACAGGGAATAAAACTTCAACAATAATCTCACAAACTGTTTTCTTTATGCTTTGTTTTTAACACTTTGATTAAATTTTAACATCTTTATCTATTTTAATCTTGTTTTTTTCTGCCTGTCCTGCGAACAAATTGTGGTACAATTAATATTTTTATGTGGTAGCCGCAAGCCTGCGGCTACCAAAAACAAGTTTATGACATACTCTGTAACAGACTGTGTCGTAACTCTGATTTCTAAAACAATTGTAGTTGCCTCATTTATGAGGCATCATTATTATCCGTTTCGCCCAATAAATTGGGCAACTACATTGATTATGACACACCATAGAAAACAGGAATTCTTTTTGTTGCTTTCTTTTTACCCTTACCCCATAGACCCCATACTGGCAAAGCTAAAAATCCTGCCAAAATGAATTTCGGGCACCTTGCCACGACACATAAACAGGGTAGAACTAATTATTTCAAATTTGTACTTTTTTAATATTTTCTCTGCCATCTTATTTGTGGAGGGAACATCTAAAATTATTTTACTTTCTAACTCCAAATCAGACAAAGCCGAAACAAATAATTTCTCAGCTATTTCTCCCTTTTCACTTTCTAATTCCCAGGGGCCGATAGTAATAAAATCTCTTATGCCGCCATACATTAAAAATCCAAAAGGCTCAAAACATACTTGAAAATTACGGGAAGATAAAAACCGGGAAATTAAAAAAAACCTTTCTTCTCTCCATAAAGAAGCATCTAATTCAATGAACCTTGCACTGCCCGGAATAAGTTCGGATAAATTTTCCACACTATTAGCAAGTTTTACTACTCTACCCAGCCAACGATTTACCGGCATAATTCTCTTAAAACCAAACCTTTCATACAATTCCTCTGTCTGCTCAGCTGCATTTAAAAAAATTGGCCCTTTTTTTTCTTTCTTTAAATAATTAATTGCCCGCAATAAAAGCTCTTTACCGATTCCCTTTGCCTGATGCTCCTTAGCTACAATGAAATTACTTATCCATGCACTTTTACTGTGGCAAAAAGTCATAATAGAACCAATTACCCGAGCATCTTCGGTACAAACAAAACAGCCTCTGGGATTAAATTTAATAAACATTCGGAACTCACTTAAATCAGATATCCAGCCTTCATCCAGAGTCATTTGTAAAATGGCCGATAAGTCTTCTTCCGTCATATACCTGATCTGCATTCTTATTACTTCCTCGCTGTCAGACTGTGTCATAATCAATGTAGTTGCCCGATGAACCTGTAGTGAGTGTAAACGAAGTATTGGGCTAATGAATACCTTTTCCGACGGGAGTCATAAAGAGATTGTTAAAAAATACAAATTTTGTAGTCGCAAACTTTCCTCCTTACAGACTGGCGGACAAGTAGTTTGCGTGAAAACGTGGTAATATTTGGTAATAATCAGCAAAAAAATTCGCCGGCTTCCTCTTCAGGCGGACCCGCCTTACGGACTGGCGGACAGGCAAAAAAGCCGTCGGTTACCGTTTTTCAATAATCTCTAAATGTCGCCACTACAATTGTTTTAAAAATCAGAATTGTGACACAATCTGTGTGTAGACTATTTTGGTAGTATTGCCTTCTTTTTTATTCATTTACAAGATGGCATAGGGAAATTCTATCCCTTAATAATTCAATTTGCCCCGGCTCAGTTTTATCCTCTTGATGACAATCGCAATATTTTTTCTCTATTATCATCCGGCAATTGTCTTTTTTAAATATATTCTCCGGAAAATCTATCTGAACAATCCGGCCATTATCTAACACGACAACCCTGTCAGCCAAGGCAAAGGCTTCTTCAAAACAATGCGTAACATATATAGTAACAATTCCCAACTTCCTCTGGAGTTTGTGAATCTCCGTTCGTAAATATCTGGCAGTATTAAAATCCAAACTGTTTAACGGTTCATCAAAAAGCATAATTTTAGGAGACGGAGCAACGGCTCTCGCCAAAGCAACCCTCTGTTTTTCCCCACCACTTAAATCTTTGGGATATCGCTCAGCGAGATGTTCCATTTCCATTAATTTCAACAACTCATCTACCCTTGATTCCACTTCATCTTTGAGTTTGCCCTGCACACGAAGTCCATAGGCTATATTTAATTTAACATTTAGATGAGGAAATAAGATTAAATTTTGAAAAAGATATCCTGTTTTTCTCCGGAAAACAGGAAGTTTATCTACCGAAACGTCGTCAAACAACACCGAACCTTCATATTCAGTGAGTCCTGCAATAACATTAAGTAAAGTGGTCTTTCCCGCACCCGTTGGGCCCCAAAGAACGAGAAATTCTTTATCAAATATTTCCAGGTTTATTTCCTGACATATAAAATTTTTAATGTTTTTTAATTTAATATTAGGCATACTGTCTCCATTTATGGGTCAATTTGTATTCAAGATAAATAAAAAACCTCTCAAAGATTAAACACATTAATGCTAAAACAATCAGGCATACGATAATTATGTCTATTCGCAGCAAACTCTCTGCCCTCATCAATAAAGCCCCAATACCGGTGGGAATAGCCACCATTTCAGCAGCAATTATAACTCTCCAGGCCATCCCGGCTTCTAATCTTAAACCTGTAAATATGTTAGGTAATGCCAATGGTATAACTATTGTGGTTAAAATCTTCCATTCCGATGCCCCAAGACTTTGTGCTGCTTTAATAAATTCTTTATCTACCCCTTTAATACCGGTAATTGTATTATAGAGCACAGGAAAAAATGAACAAATAAAAATGATTAATATCGGTAATATTTCACCTATTCCAAACCAGAGCATTAAAATCGGCAGCCAACCAAGAGCGGGTATAGGATAAAACAGACTAAGTATGGGATGGGCTATTTTATCTATCAACCTTTCATATCCCATTAGAATTCCTATTGCTATACCGGCTGTAGAACCGGCAAAAAGGCCAATTAGAACTCTAAAGAGACTGCTCAAAAAATTATCTCCTAAGACCCCGTTAGCTGTTAAATGATAAAATTCCTGAATCACGACAGTAAAAGGGGGAAAAAAGAAATGTCCGGGAACAAATTTTAACCGGACAATAATTTCCCAGATTAATAAAAAAACCAATACCGGAATTAAATTATAAACAAACTTTATTTTTTTCATTCGAGAAACCTCAAATCAATAAAATCTTCCGCCTTAAATGATTCTTTGATATATTCTAATTCAACACAAGTATCTATCCCCTTCTGTATCTCCTGTGGATTAATATCAATAGTATTAACCAACCTTGTAGTCAAAGATTTCAAAATAGAACCTGGAGTAATTATAAGCTTGGAAGTCATATCTATCGCTTTAACCGGAAATATCTTTTTCCCGGCAATCTGTAATCCTTTGGCAACAATCTCCGCAGCTTCTTGGGGATGTTCATTAATAAATTGTGTCGCTCGCTTTGTAACCCTTACCAATTTTTCAACTATAACAGGATGTTCATCTAAAAGTTCTTCTCTAACAACCAGGACACTACCCTGCATATCAGGACAAATGTCTTCAGCCGTTAAAAATACTTTAAGCCCTAATTCCTCTGCCATACTCGGAAACTGTTCACAGATAAAAGCCGCGTCCAATTGCCCCATTTTAAGCGCAAGAAGCAGTCTTTGTGGATTCATCCTTCTAACTTTTTTTAGTATTTGTTTTTTATCTAAATGATATTTTTCGAGCATCTTATGTAAAAGCAAATCAAGGGGACTGCCTTCACTGGTGCACCCGATACGAATTCCGGGCTCTTTCAAATCATCAATAGTTTTTACTTTAGCCGGATTAACTACAAAACCATAACCGTATTTATGAACTCCGGCGACAATCTTTATCGGTACATTAGCATTAGCCCTGGCATTTATTGCCGGGATTAAACAAATATAAGCAGCATCAATATCACCGTTTGACAGAGCAGCAGCAAGAGCCATGCCGGTTATATAATTTTCATAACTGGTAACAGTTAATCCCTCTTCTTTATACCACCCCTTTTGATTTGCTATATGGGCACCGGCAGAATGGGTAGTAAATTCTACAGCTATTCGAATAGGCTTTCCGGTTGTTTTACTCTTTTTATTACAACCGGATATTGCTGCTAAAAACATTCCTCCTAAAATTACGAACAAAATGATTTTTTTCATTATTTTATTCCTGTAAAAATTAAAGTGATGTAAAAAATATTTTATTTTTGGTAGCCGCAGGCTTTAGCCTGCGTTTTTCTGTGTCTCTTCTCTCTACGCAGGCTAAAGCCTGCGGCTACCATATTCCCATAATTACCATTATTCTTCCCCACATTATGAAAAAATTCTTTTTTATTTATAATACTTTTCTGAGTTTTTTTACAACTTTTTACCTACAAACCTTCCGGACAATATCTTTTCAGATTCAAAAGATACACCGCACCGGCACAGGTTACGCCGTAAAAAACAGTCGGTTTATCTTTTACTATAAATTGCTTGTAAGTTTCATTAACAAAGGTCGACCCTGTGACAAATATTAAATTGCACCATTCTATATTTTTCTCTGTATTTTCAGGAGGTTCGACGATTATGCTATTAATCTTTTTTCCAATGTTGTCCTTATCCCTATCCGTTACGCGAATTTCAAACTCTTCATTCAATGCTTCTACAAAACGAGGTTGTAAACCTGCCTGGAATATCTTCGGATTTTTAAACTCATTTTTTATAAATTGAACTATTTTTTTTCGACACTCAACCGGTCCACAATCCCGACAATGGTCTGTTTTATCAATTAAACCCAAAGACTTTAAGACCGCATTAATAGTTGAAATAAAAATTGCCCATCTGAAATTGTTATTCAATTCCATATTCATTATTTCATAAAAAGACCCCTCATAATTACCAAACATATCTGTAAAAGCCACACCGTGAGCACCATTAAAATCAGCCTGCATTAACCTCTCCCGCCCCTTTTGAATCGGATAATCATTATGCTCAGGATTTCCTATCGCTTCCTCAGATGATAGTACTTTTGTTTTTATTTGCACCAGGGCATCTTTTATTTTATAATCCCTGATAATTCTGTTCATTTCTTTTTTAAGTGTTATCATTTTACAAATAACCTTCTTTCCTTTTAGTAATGTCAAAAATATTTTGTTTTTTGGTAGTCGCAGGCTTTAGCCTGCGTTTTTCTGCGCCTCTTTTCTCTACGCAGGCTAAAGCCTGCGGCTACCATCTTGCTGCAATTACCATTTTCATGCGTTATTACTATTAACTATACTATCAGCAGAAATTTATCTGATTCATGCAATCAAGTGATTTTCTGCAAGTTTTCCTTCCTCAAGAGCATCAAGAATTTCATCAATAACCTCTTCTGTTACTTCTCCGTACCAGTAATTATCAGGATAAATTATCATTACCGGACCTTTCTCGCATTGCTTCAGGCATCCTGTACTGGACACCATTGCATCTATTCCCCTATCAATGATTTCTTCCTCCAGGTATTGCAGAAGACCCGGGGCTCCCTTCTTGTTACATATTCCCTGGGGTTCACCCGTAAGTCTAAACGAATTACAGACAAAAAAATGATATTTAGGTTTGTTCATTCTTATTCCTCCTCGTATAATATGTTTTTGTTAAGTCCTTATATTTTATTTTTTGGTAGTCGCAGGCTTTCTTGTCCGCCTGTGGAGGAAGCCTGCGTTTTTCTATAATAATTTCTTCTAAATCAAAATCCAACGAACTTTTAAACGCATACTCTTTCCAATTATCAATTAACCCTTTTCTTGCGAACTGTGTCATAATTCTACTTTTGGTAGCCGCAGGCTAAAGCCTGCGTTTTTTTGTGCCTTTTTCTCTACGCAGGCTAAAGCCTGCGGCTACCTGCTTTCCACAATTACCATTATTCTTCCACATATTATGAAAAAATCATCTTTTATTTATGACTCTTATTTTGCTTTTGTTGATCAATTCCTATGCTTCAACAAAAACTTTCTGACTATATTTCTTTAAAATTTTATAGCATTCTCTATTATCTTTCCCTAACAAACCCACCGCATCTGCCCTACATCTTACACAATGACGCATTTGATTAATATATTTACTTGCCTTTTCTCTAATCTCCAGAACGGACTCCGGAACGGGTTCTTTAATATTTTCAAAAACAGTTCCTTCGGTTGTATAATATGGAATACAATTCATAATATCCGCACCCAATTTAGACGTTCTTTCAGCCACCTTTTCAAGATGGTGATCGTTAATACCGGGGATTATTACCGAATTAACCTTTACCGCAATCCCTTTTTCTTTGAGAGAACTAATTGCCTTAAGTTGATTATCCAATAATATCTCAAATCCTTTGTCCGGGTTATATATTTTTTTCTGATATCGAATCCATGAATATATCTTAACCCCAACCTCAAAATCAACAGCATTTACAGTAATCGTCACGTGACTTACATTAAGTTCTGCAATTCTTTTCACATAAGGATTAATATTAAGTCCGTTTGTAGACAAACACAGAATTATATCCGGATATTTTTCCCTGACCAGTTCCAGAGTTTTCATTGTTTCTTCTGTATTAGCAAAAGGGTCCCCCGGACCGGCAATCCCTACCACTGAAATAGCAGGATTTTTCTCAATCACATATTCAAGATAATGAAGAGCTTGATACGGAGAGAGTAGAGCACTGGTAACCCCCGGACGACTTTCATTAACACAATCATATTTCCTGTTACAAAAATTACACTGGATATTACAATCCGGTGCTACAGGGAGGTGAACTCTTCCGAAAAGATGCTTAGCTTTATCGTTAAAACAAGGATGATTTGATGTGTTAATAGTCATTTTTAATTCCTCCCCTTTTTTACCTTTATTGTCATTCCTGCGAACAGACTGTGTCGTAATCCCCTTTTTGGTAGTCGCAGGCTTTAGCCTGCGGAATTTCTCCGTCGAGAACGCAGGCCAAAAGGCTTGCAGCTACCACATAACCACATAAAAAATGGAATTGTGACACAGTCTCCAAGTGCGGAATGACCCTCCTTACAGACTGGAGGACAGGCAGAATGTGTCCTTTTGCAAAACTCTTTTACATATATGAATATCCGACAGGTGATGTTTCCTGCTTTTTCTCAATAACCGCATTTAAGATTCTATCGAACAACTGTTGTGTCCCTCCATAGCCCAAATGCAGAATTCTTTGACCGCCTAGTCTATCATGTATCGGAAAACCAATCCTTATCAGAGGTATACCCATTTTTCTTGCTAAATAATATCCCTTGCTGTTACCCAACATAAAATCAAGTCCTATTTTAGCGGATTCTTCCCCTATCTGTTCAAAATCATATCCCTCCCGAATTATTATCTCTTTGCCGTAGGCAGAAGCAATCTCAGGTAGAACCTTTTTTAGTGTCCCCGTTTTCTCTCCGGTAGCACAAAAAACAGGAACCGCTCCTATTTCAAACAAAAACGAAGCAACAGCAATAACCAAATCTTCTTCCCCGTAAACAAGGACTTTTTTACCGAATATATATTTATGCCCATCTACATAGGCATCAATAAGTCTTGCGCGTGCAGACTGGTATTTGCAAGGTATTTCTTTACCACTAATTTTTTTTAGATTATTAAAAAATAAATCAGTTAATTTTATCCCTATGGGTAAACCCAACGAAAAACGCGGCACAGAAAAATTATCTTCCAAAAACACGCTTGCCGTTTTTCTTGTTTCCAGGCTATGTCCTAATTCAATTGTCCCTAAGGAATCTCCCAAAGACGCTATTTGTTCAACTGTCGTTCCACCTTGTTGTATTTTTTGATATTCTTCCCAGGGACCACCATCTAATGTTTCGGAATAATCAGGCAGAATTACCGGGCCAAGATCAAAGTCAGATACAATTTCTTTTAAATATCTTATGTCCGCCGAGGAAACTAATCCCGGAAAAATTCCAATTTGTTTAAGTTTTTTTTCCTTCCTGGCTATTGTCGAAACAACAGCAAGCACTGCAGTGTGAAAACCTTCCATATGTGTCCCGATATAACTTGGTGTCGAAATGTGAACAATTTCCGGTAAACGTTCAGATTTATGTTTCAAAAAAAATTCGCGTAGTATCATCTCAACATCGTCACCAATCGTTTCAGTCAAACAGGTAGTAGCCACCCCGATAAGTTTTGGTTGATATTGTTTACAAATATTTTCAAGGCCGCTTATTAAACTTTGTTTTCCTCCGAATATTGCCTCTTTTTCGGAAAAATTGGAAGAAGCAATATCAACCGGCTCTTTAAAGTGATTAATAAGATAACGGCGAATATAAGTTGAACACCCCTGCGATCCATGCAAAAAGGGCATTGCTCCTTCAATACCGCGTAACACAAGACTGGCTCCCAGCGGTGCACATAATTTACACGAATTTCTAGTGGCTGTATAAAGATTCTCTGCCGTCTTCATTTTTCACCTCGTTTTTCTCTCCGTGGCATAAACTGCCAAACCGGACTCATCACCGATGCATAAACCTCTTGGGCAAAATTAAGCATCCCGTCAAAACCTGCCAGTGCAATCTGACGTTGATGATTATGATCACAATAGCCAATACCCAGTTTATACGCTAACGGCCGTTCTTTAACGCCGCCAATAAAAACATCAACATCTTTTTCCATTATAAACCGGGATAATTCCAGGGGATTAGCATCATCAACAATTATCGTTCCCTCCCCACACATCTTTTTCAACCGCTGATAATCCTCTTGATTACCTGTTTGCGAACCCACTACAGCGCTTTCTATTCCCAAATAATTAAGTGCCTTAATTAAAGAAAAAGCTTTAAATGCTCCTCCCACATAAATCGCAGCTTTCTTCCCTTTCAGTTTCTCTTTATATTGGTTAAGAATAGGCATTAAGCGACAAATTTCATTATTGGTCAATTCATAAGTTCGTTGAAATATATCTTTTTTCCCAAAAAAGTCTGCAACCTTATTTAATGCTTCCACCATATCTTCAATACCAAAATAGGAAACACGAATAAACGGTATTCCATATTCTTTTTCCATCATTTTTGCCAAAGGAAGCATCGAACCTGAACATTGCACAACATTAAGTTTTGCTCCGTGTGCTTTCTGTATATCTGCAATTCTTCCGTCACCGGTTATTGTAGCAACCACCTCAATCCCCATACGGCGATAATAGTCTTTTATTATCCATGTTTCACCTGCAATATTGAAATCGCCCAATATGTTGATGCTATACTTGCCGATATTATCTATCGTTCCTGTTCCAACCAGAGAAGCTAAAGCTGTACATGCAGCACGATACCCGTCTTTTTTTGTTCCCTTAAATCCCTCAGAATGAACGGAAAGAACCGGAATATTTTTTTCCTTACTCACTTTTCGGCAAACTTCATCTATATCGTCTCCGATAATTCCGATAATACAGGTTGCATATACAAATGCTGCCTTAGGTTTATATCTATCTATAAGCTCACCTAACGCCTTATAAAGCTTCTTCTCCCCGCCAAAAATAACATTTTTCTCTTGAAGATCTGTGGAAAAACTCAAACGATGCAGTTCGGGCCCTGATGATAATGCCCCCCTGATATCCCAGGTATAAGCGGCACAACCAATAGGTCCGTGTACTAGATGCAATGCATCAACTATGGGGTATAACACTACACGAGAACCACAAAAAACACACGCCCGTTGACTAACCGAACCGGAAACACTATGTCTCTCGCACTTCATATTAAAAGGTTGATTACCTTTGAGATATATCTGCTCTTTTCTCTCTTCCAGTATTTGTATATTCTTCATTTTATCCCCAAAACACCTCTTACATTACCAATTCAAAACTTTCTTCAAGTGAATCTCTATCCTGCCTATCCATAAGTGCTGCTAAAATCTTCTCCAGAATTCTCATTCCCCCGGTATACCCCACGGTTGGGAAATAGCTGTGGCCAATTCTATCCAATATCGGAAATCCCATTCTTATAAACGGTATATCTTCATCCCTGGCAATATACTTCCCGTATGTATTTCCTATAAGTAAGTCAACCGGCTCGTTTTTTATCCACTGGTGCAACAGAAACATATCAGCAGTAGCACCGTTTTTTACATTAGCTTCAGGCACCTTACATTCAAGTATCTTTCTTATTCTTTTTTCAAATTGTTTTCCGGATGTGCCGCTAATGATATGAATAGGTTTCATATCAAGGTCTACAAGAAATTCCGTAAGTGCAATCAAATGATCCGGGTCGCCGAATAAGGCAACTTTTTTGTTGTAAAAGTACTGCTGCATATCAGTAATAATATCAACCAATCTTCCTCTTTCCTCAGTAATTGAATCCGGCACATTAACACCCGCAGCTCTACTACAGGCAGTGACAAATCTATCTGTTGCTGAAAGGCCTAAGGGTATATCCACAACTCTGTATCTTACCTTACATTTTTTTTCCAGTTCCTTTGCCGGAGCTTCTGAGGCAAAACGACCCAAGGCCAGGGTAAATTTACTGTCCCCCGTACTTTTCAATTCAGGAATAGTAACACCTCCTTTAGGATAAAAACTATGCTTTCCTCTCTGCGGAGCATCAAGAACATCGGATGTATCGGGGAAAAGTACAATCTTTACCCCTATATTTTTTGCTAACTTTTTTATCTCCCGCATATCCGAAGGTTCAACCCACCCGGAAATAATATTAATCTGATTTTTTTTCTCTCCTGTTGATTCTGAAAAATGTTTAACCATACTTTTTACCATATTAGAAAAACCGGTAATATGAGAACCAACATAGCCTGGGGTATTTGTGTGGATAACATACTTCCCCTCAGGAACTTTCCCGTCATCTTTTGCTTTCCGGCAAATTTGATTTACATCGTCACCTATCGTTTCAGAAAGGCAGGTAGTGTGTACCGCAATTATATCCGGATTATAAATAGTAAAAATATTATTGATCGCCTGAAGGAGATTGGACTGGCCGCCAAAAACCGAAGACCCTTCAGTAAAGGAACTGGTTGCCGCCATTATGGGCTCTTTATAATGCCGGGTAAGTGTACTGCGATGATAGGCACAACATCCCTGAGACCCGTGGCTATGCGGCAGACAACCGTGTATACCCAATGCTGCATACATTGCTCCGATAGGCTGGCAGGCTTTTGCCGGATTTACGGTAAGAGATTTTCTTTCTTTAATTTCAACTGGTGTATGTCTTAAAAGCATGTTATTTCCTCCTTTTAATCTTATTCAACAACAAATGTAGCAGTAATTTCCGGTTCGTTTTCCCACGGAGCTTTAATCATCCGCCATACTTTTGTGTTTACCGTTCGATCCATTTCCCTATAGAAATTAATCGCCCCTTTAAAAGCTGCAAATGGGCCGCCATAATCGTAACTATGCAATTGTTTCATAGGAATACCTCTTTTCTGCACAGTATATTTTTCTTTAATACCTGCACAAAATACTGCCGGTTTGTATTTATCAATCAGTTTTTCCGTTTCATATTGACTGATATCGTCAATAACCACCGAATTTGGCTCCATCTCAGACATCATCCCTTCGTATTTACTTATTTCCATACCTTTTTTCTTAAGTGCATCCAATTCCTGCTCAGTTTTTCTTAAACGATATCTCTTCGGATCCTTTTCTACTACAACTTCCTCGATATTTCTACTGTCGGCATCAACCTTAATCTGAGGTAAAACCTTCCGTCCCTCATAATCATCCCTGTGGGCAAACTCATATCCGGCAGCAACTGTCTTCATTCCGATTTCGCTAAAAAGATACTGATAATGATGAGCACGAGAGCCCCCTACAAAAATCATGGCCAGTTTTCCCCTGGTCCGTGGCTCTACATCTTTACGAGCTTCTAAAACAGCAGGCATTTCCTCCCCGATTACTTTTTCCACCTGTTTAATAAGTTCTTTATCCCCAAAATACTGGGCAATCTTCCTCAAAGATTTTGCGGTAGCCTCTGCTCCGATAAAATTTATTTTTAGCCATGGTATTCCGAATTTCTTTTCCATCATTTTCGCTACATAATTAATTGACCGGTGACACATAATAAGATTAAGATCTGCAGTGTGCGAGTTGGCAAAGTGATCAACACTTGAGTTTCCGCTATAAGTCGAAATTAAGGTAAGACCGCATCGTTTGAATAAATCCTCAATTAAAAAAGCATCACCACCGATATTATATTCCCCCAGTAAATTAATTTTAAACTTCCCTTCTTTTACTGTATCATCAAGGCCGACGACATGTTTAAAAATCTGATTATTAGCAATATGGTGACCGGCTGACTGACTCACCCCTTTATACCCTTCGCAAGAGAAACCAAAGATATTAATACCGAGTTTTTCTTTCATTTCCCGGGCAACAGCGTGAATATCATCACCGATTAGACCAACCGGACAGGTAGCAAATATTCCTATCATTTTAGGATGAAAAATATCGTAAGCTTCCTGAATAGCTTCTCTGAGTTTCTTCTCTCCGCCAAAGACAATATTATCATCCTGCATATCCGTTGAGAAACAATAGGGCATAAAATTGTCCCCGTCGGGACCGGGCCTTGTCTGATTACGCCGTGTAGCCCAACTATAAAAACCACAACCGATAGGACCGTGAGTAAGATTTATAATATCCCGCGTAGGACCCAGTACTACCCCTTTACATCCGGCATAACAGCAACCGCGTTGAGTAATAATTCCGGGAACAGTTCTTATGTTAGCCTGGATTTCCTGTTCTGTCTTCGGATCATTAAGAACTATAGATTTACTTCTTTTCCGAGCAACCTTCGAAGGATATTTTTTAAGTATATCCTCTTGTATTCCACATGGTTCTGGTAATTTTGTATCACTTTTCATAATCTTCTCCCTAATCAAGAATTTTATTTCCCGTTTCGCCTGTCCTTACCCTTACCGCATCCATAACCGGTGACACAAATATCTTTCCGTCTCCTGCATTCCCGGTTTGATTTACCTCAATTATTGTTTTAACCACTATATCAACTTTATCATCAGGCAAAACAACAAAAAGAAGTCTTTTAGCTACCAATCTGGGACCCTGTCCGAGTTGACTTATTGCCTCCTGGTATCCATCTCCGGCACCGTGAAGTATCCTGTAATCAACCAGTCCTTTCCCTCTGCCCAAAACCTTCCCGGTAGCAGTGAAAGATGCTAAGCCTAATTCTGAAAGTGCTTTTTTAGTACTATTAATCTTATTTATACGTATTATTGCCATTACTTCTTTCATTGTCTTCTCCTTTTACCTTTCTTTTTAACTTGTAACTCCCCGTAGCTTGTGGAGTTACCTTATTGGGTCCCCCCCTTTGAAAAAGGGGGATAGGGGGATTTTGAAATAATCCAACATTTTCATACCCTGTAGCTTGATAAAAATTCATATAAATCAACATGGAACCGATTATTCTTCTTTAACCCCGGAGCTTATTGTATACACCTCAAGTACAGGGGAAAGAAATATCTTACCGTCGCCAAAGGCTCCGGAATCTCCTGTTTTTGCGTTCTCGCTTATCGTTTTAATTACAAAATCCTTATCCTTATCAGGTATTACCGTAATCAACAACTCTTTTGGAAGTTCATCGTAAGTAACTTCCCCCACCTTTAACCCCCGTTGCTTACCCCTGCCAAATACTGATATTTTGGTTACTGCAGGATATCCGGCATCAAGCAATCCGGCAAGAACTGCATCTGTCTTTTCTGGTCTAACTATTGCCCGTATCATTAACATTTACTACCCTCCTATTATTTTATTAATTGAAACTTCTGCAAAACAACCTTTTTCCTTTTATTGCCTGCTTGTCCGCCAGTCCTTAAGACGGGTCATTCCCCTTCTTTTCTGTCATTCCTGTTCTTCTCTGTCATTCCTGCGAAAGCAGGAATCCATTACATTCTATACTATACCAAACTCTACCAAAAGACTCTCAAGTTCTTCCATTTCCAACGGTTTAGGAACTATGTACATATCATTTTGCTCAATTTTATTTGCCAATGTTCTATATTCATCTGCCTGAGCATGTCCGGGCTCATAATCAATTACTGTTTTCCTATTTATTTCAGCCCTTTGAACCATTTTTTCCCGGGGAACAAAGTGGATCATTTGAGTCCCTAACTTCTTAGCCAATTCCTCAATCATCTCTTTTTCATTATCAACCTGACGACTATTGCATATCAGCCCGGCAAGTCTTACCTTTCCTGCATCAGCGAACTTAACAATACCTTTACAAATATTATTTGCCGCATACATAGCCATCATTTCACCCGACACTACAATATAAATCTCCCGGGCCTTTCCTTCTCTCATCGGCATAGCAAATCCTCCACAGACTACATCCCCTAAAACATCGTAAAAGGCATAGTCCAAAGCCCACTTTTCTTCATAGGCACCAAGTTGTTCCAAAAGATTTATGGCAGTTATAATTCCTCTGCCCGCACATCCGACACCCGGTTCAGGCCCCCCTGATTCCACACACCTTATTTTTCTATAACCTTCTTTAACAATCTCATCAAGGTCAATATCTTCTCCTTCTTCGCGAAGGGTATCAAGAACCGTCTTTTGATGCATACCTCCTAAAAGAAGCCTTGTTGAATCTGCCTTGGGGTCACAACCTACGACCATAATTTTTTTGCCCATTTCGGCAAGTCCGGCTACAATATTTTGAGTGGTCGTTGACTTACCAATCCCTCCCTTCCCATAAATTGCAATCTTTCTCATCATTATTAAAAACCTCCTTTTATTTTTTATCCTGACTGTTCACTTTTATAACACGCAACTTCTTTGCCAAATTATTTAAACAATAAAAAACCACTTAAGTTTTAAACTAAACCTAAGTGGTTTTCTCACTTTTCTCCCATTCCTGCGAACATAACTCTAATTTTTCTGTGGTATCTTATTTTTCTGTGGTAGCCGCAGGCTTTAGCCTGCGTTCTCATCGGAGATTTTCCTCTGTCTTACTTTTCTGTCATTCCCCAACAATAATATTTCTCTGTGGTAGCCGCAGGCTTTAGCCTGCGTAATTTCCCCGTCGATAACGCAGGCTAAAGTCTGCGACTACCAATAAGGAAATTGTGACAGGGCATAAAACTTCAACAATAATCTCACAAACTGTTTTTTTTATTCTTTATGCTTTATTTTTAACACTTTGATTAAATTTTAACATCTTTATCTATTTTAATCTCGTATTTTTCTATCTTGTTACGCAACGTATTCCTATTTATTCCTAAAATTTGAGCTGTCTTTGATTGATTACCTTTGGCTTCTTTAAGAGCACGAATTATTAATCCCTTTTCTACAATGCTCATAATTTCTTCTTTATATTCCCCGGGGTTATTTAAAATTTCGCTATAAAGCTCATCTAACAATTTCTCCAAACGCTTCTCACTTTTTTTTCCTTTTATTTCTATTAAGTTTCCTTCTTTTAAATCAAGTGACAACTCACCGGGTAAAATATGCACCCCTTTACAAAGAACACACGCTCTTTTGATTACATTTTCCAATTCCCTCACATTTCCCGGCCAACTATAGTTAGTGAGCATTTTCATTGTTTTCGAATTTATATCTCTAATATCTTTTTCTAATTCGCTGTTAAACTTTTTTAAAAAATACCGGGCTAAAAGAGGAATATCTTTTTTTCGATTTTCCAAAGATGGTAAATTTATAGCAACTACATTTAGCCGATAATACAAATCTTTTCTAAATTTGCTCTTTTCAATTGCTTTTTCTAAATCCGTATTGGTAGCAACAATCAGTCTTATATCTATCTTTATTGTTTCATTTCCCCCTAAGCGGGTAATTTCTTTTTCCTGTAATACCCTTAAGATTTTTGCCTGGGTAGCAACCGCCATATCCCCAATTTCATCTAAAAATATAGTTCCACCATTACATTGTTCAAATTTCCCAATTCGGCGAACCTGAGCATCAGTAAAAGCACCTTTTTCATAGCCAAACAATTCACTTTCCAATAATGCCTCCGGAATTGCCGCGCAATTTATGGCTAAAAACGGTTGATTATTTCTTTTTGAATGCTGGTAAATAGCTCTGGCAATTAATTCTTTTCCTGTCCCGCTCTCCCCTCGCAATAAAACCGTAACATCTTTTTCTGCCACCTGCCCTACCAATTTATAAACTTCCTGCATTTGAACAGAATTACCAATAATATATTCTGTGCCAACATCTATTTCCTCTTCTTTTTTCTCAAAAGACACACTGCTTTTCATTAATTGATTTGTCTGTAAGCCTTTTTCTACCAATTCCCACATTTTAGGAATATCAAAAGGCTTTAAAACATAATCAAAAGCACCAAATTTCATTGCTTCAATGGCAGTCTTGGTTGTTCCGTAAGCAGTCATCATAATGACCAACATTTTAGGATTAATTTTTTTAATTTTCTGCAAAGTATCTAACCCGCTCATCCCCGCCATTCTGACATCCATTAAGACCAAGTCTATTTCTTCCCGTTGAATTATATCTATAGCCTCCTCACCTTTCTTTGCTTCCAAAACTTTAATTCCTTTTTCTTCCAATGTTCTGCGTAAGGAATAGCGAATACTCCTTTCGTCATCAACAACTAAGATGGTATCCTTCATTTTTTCATTCTCCTTATTTTAAATAGTTATTAAGTTTTACAAAATAGTTTTTGGGGCTTTGCCATCTGGACATCTAAGTACATTGTAACAAATATAGAGAAAAATTTTTCCTATGCGTTTGCTGAATCCATTAAATAATCGAGTATATCTAACAATTGAGTTCAGCTGTTTTACGGAACAACGAAGCCGCATAGTAAAATCCGCTGAAGCGAGTTGTTATGCTTTTTTATACTTTTGCTTCACCTATACTTTTCAATAGTGAGTTGTATTGATCGGAATCTTTTTCTTTAATTTTAGTTAAAACATAATTTGCAAGTTTTTTAATTTCCGGTATTTCAATCGGCTTCATGCTTCTGTCAAAATGCTCTTCAAGATGTGATAGTTCATTATAGATTCTATTTGTTAAAATGGCAGAAGTTTTATCATCACCAAAAAACAATGTAACTTTTTCATATGTTGTTTTATTGTCTGGATATTTATAAAACAAATATGCCTCTAAAAATTTTCTAAGATTGTTTCCAAAATTATAATAATACCCATATTCTTGATTCTTCACTTTAGATGAACATTTATATATCTGATGAAACAGATAATTAAATTCGGTAGTATAATTTTTTAAGTGGTCAGGCATTAATTGAATATAGCTTTTTTTTTCACTTCCCTCTATAATAAAATATTCGGTATTATTTCTAGGTTTGCTCAGACATTTCAAATATTTTAAAAAATCCAAATTATGGGTTGATACAAACAATTGTTTGTACTTATATACATTCGAATTGTCAGTGTTTTTATTGGGCTTAGCTATTATACTTTCAATCAAACTAAAAACAAAGAATATATGGTTGATATCTAGGCTGGAAACAGGGTCATCTATCCAAATAATAAGCTCTTTATCTTTTGTTTCGACATCATCGAGTTTTGCCATAAAATAGCATAAGGATACAAGATTACATTCGCCTTCGCTCAAATTATAAGCAACTTCATTTTCTCTTTTGATTACAAACTTTAAACCTGAATCGTCTTCCTCTGGAACTAACCTTAATCCTTTGTGTCCAAAAAAATGATTAAGGTATTCATTTATTTTTTTTGCCCCTTTTCGCTCATCCTTTAATTGAGTTAAAAGATTTTCTATTTCAGATTCGATGTATTTTATTTGATTTTCAATTTCTTCTTTTTCTTTAATAAGTTTTTTTTCTTCACCATCCAACTTTCTTATATTTAGCAGTTCGTTATTATAGCCAATGGCTTTTATGAATTTTGCAACTTCATTTAATCGGAGATCTTTTCTGGCTGAATCCTGGTCATCTTTTAGGGTTTTTGTCTTATTATTGTTTTTATCTATGACCTTATTGAAATCTTCATGCAAATTTTCAATTGTTTTAGAATTGTCGTCAATATTACGCAATACCCTTGTTTTAAATATATCGTTTTCTCTGGCTTCTAATTCATTTATTAATTCATCAAGATTTGAATCGTATTGTTTTATTGTCGCATCCCAATCTGTTTTATTTCTATCAAATTGGTCGCTTATCGTAGAATAGAATTGATTTTTATTAAGCTTTACCAATTCTTTTATACTGTTTTTTTCTTGCTGAATATTAGAGAGATGATTTTCAATTTGTTTCCGCAGTTCTTCGGATTCCTTGCTGAAATGAGTATCCAACTTTCCCCATAAATCATCTGGTAATTCCGAGCCGCAAAAAGCACAGGTTTTTCTTTTGTCTCTGTGGTGTGGCATTCCCTGCCTTACCCATTCTTGTAAAACAGCATCATTTAATAATTCCTGAATGGACTTTTTGGGTTTTATTTCCTTTAATAAGATTTCTTTACTTCTTTCGAAAAAAGAATTGAATTTTGGAGAATATACAGGTAATAAAGGAGTATCTTCTTTGGCTTTTTCATTTAGAAGCTTTTTCTTGAAATCAATTTCTTTATCCGTTAAAAGCTGTTCCGGTTTCTCCTCAATATCTTGCTTTATATCGATGATATTATAATTAACATCAGAATATATCGAATTTTGCTTTATTTCATCATTAGCTTTACGCCGTAATTTCTCATTAAGATCATTTTCTCGGTTGTCTTTTTCTTCTTTCTTCTTTTCGCACCTTTCTTTTTTGATTTTTAAATCATAGCGAAGCCCTTTTTTCTTTTCTTCGTTTCCAAGGATATCATTTTTCTCTTTGATTTCTTTTTTCATTTCAACATTTTTATCACCTATTATGGCAAATGGCTTTATGCTGCCGTCGTCTTCATCCATTAACCATTCTAAATTATCTTTTACGAAATCTTTATTATAAACTCGTATGTGGTATGGATTATTGCCCAGATTATCTTGATTCAACGTCTTATTTCCCGTGTGTGAAAGTTCAAATTTTGAATCAGGATATTTTTTATGCAAAAGTCCTTTTTCAAAACTTCTGAGAATGCGCGATAATGTAGTTTTGCCGGAATAATTACGGCCATATACGATATTCACTTTCTTGAACTCAACTATATTATTCCCGTTATCTCGAACTGATTTGTCCCAGTCAAAATCGGTAAAAACAGCAAAATCTTTGATGGATTTTATCTTCTTAATCAAAACTGAATTGCCTCCATATTTTCAAACTCAATAATATTTACTCTTCTTTTTCCAATCATAAGCTCGTGAAGTCTTGAGTCTTGAGGAACACTGTCTAAAGTTTTAATTTATTGAAGTATCTGTTTTTCAAGCTCTCTTTCCCCACACAAAATCCTGTCTTTTTCTTTTGTTATACTTACCTGTCCGCCAATCCTTAAGGAAGATTGCACCGAATTCCTTCAAATATTTACTCGCCAAATACACTTCTCGTTCTTTTATCCATAATTTAAAACTTTAAGCAATATTCCCCAAGCCCCTTGGAAAGAAATCAATTATTAGTTTTTCGGGGAAAAATCAATCCATGAGCATTATTAAATGACACAGCATATCTTTCTAATCCTCTAACACCACCTTCATCTATATGAAAAAGAAACGCAAGCCAACCATTGATATGGCTAACCAATTTTGGCTTATCCTCTTCCTTAACTTTATTTCTTAAAAGTTGGTATATTTTAGCCCGAAGAACTCTTTTTTCCTTTTTACCAATACCAACCCCTTCATCACTAATTATTAATCCTGTAACTTTTTTTCTTGTACTTTTCCCCATAAAGCGAGTTTTTCTATCATTCAAAGTAAATCCTTCCTCATAAATTATTCTTTCAACAAACTTTTTAATCCTTAATAGCCTTAAAAAACTTAATGAGGAAAATGTAAAATCATCAGCATAACGTGTGTATGTCACATTATGCTTCCCTACATAACCAGCAAGCCGTCTATCAAGCCGAATACAGATTATGTTTGAAATGATTGGAGAGGTAACCCCTCCTTGAGGTAAAACCCCTCCACATGTGCACAATGATGTTAATATATGAGCAACATGATCGTTATAACCAATGGTTTTAAAAACTGTATAAACCATAGGATATTTTATTGACGGAAAGAAATCGTCTAGATCCATGCAAAGAATATATTGATTATCTTTATGCGCTAAAGCATTTTCACGAATTCCTCTTTTTTCTCGAAAACCCATTGCCACGTCAGACAATTGAACTTTCCGCAAAATATTAGACATAATCCATGATTGAACCGCTTTCATTTCCTTATTTGGACAATGGATTGTTCTTTGCCCTCCATTTTTCTTATCAATTGAAAAAGAAACATAATAATAATTATTAAATTTAGAAAGTCTATATAGCAATTCCTTTGACAAATGCAAATGATCTGATAAATCCTGCAAATTATTTATAATAGGCAATCCAAATAATTGTAATCTCATAATTTTTATCAAGAAGAGAGACACTAAAACTTACTCTAAAGCACACTAATTAACTGTGGGATCAATTTGCAAAGCAAATTAATCGCACAGTTAAATATAAATATCGGATTGGTTTCCGTCAGGGATAGCGATTAAGCACCATCCACAAGCTGAAGCATCCGCGCATCAGCCGAACTAAGAATTTGTGTCCCTCTTCTTTTTGTTTTCCTCATTGTATGATTTAAAACAGCAACTCTTAATTTATCTATAACCTTGGTTACTCTTCGTCTATATTTTAAAATACCCTGTATTCTTCTTAGCCCTTCCTTTGTTAACTCATATCTTGCTGAACGAAGCAAAAGCTCTTTATTCCGCAACAAGATATTTAATGAGGCATTAGTGATTGCCCACACCGTCTCTTCTGTCTCGTTTCCAATAGAACTAATCATTTTAATTATATCAGCCTTTTTCATTGGCTGCATAACATAAACGGTAGCAAGCAGAAAGAATTGGGCATAAATTAAATTCTTAATTGAATTATTGGGTTTTACTTGTTTAGCTATTTTTCTAACACATCCACTCACTTTCTCTCTCAGTTTCTCTAAATTGTCTTCGCTTGTATTTTTAAAATTATAATAAATTACAGCGCTATCAGTTTTTTTTCTTAACATCATCACAGGACCTAACATTATGAAACTTTTTTCCTTTTTATATTTTTGATCAACAATAACAACTAATCTATTTTTTAACACCTCATGATTTGCAAAAGCTCCTAACTCGGCTATTGAACCAGCGCTTTCAAGAACTATAACAATAGCATGAACACTCAATGCTAATAAATTCTCAAGATGTAATAAGTCTATTTCATTCCTTCCTTGAAATAATTCATCAAATAACTCTTCTGGATAAAAAATTCCCAAGTTAGGGTTGTACCAAAAATCAAGTAATTTCTTTCGCAAAGAATCTCTAAGGCTATTTTGAATGTCCTGACCACTTCCTATTAAGAAAACATTTAATTGCCTTTCTATTAAGGCAGGATAAATATATTTATTTATTATTTGTGCAATATCGCGATAAATCATACTTGCTTCTTTTCTTCCCTTTCTAATGGCAGTTTTAAAATTTTAACAGCCGGCAAAGTAGCACCCACTATTCCCTCAAGGTCTCCATGCATACCAGCAATATTTAAAACTACTCTTTCAATTTGCTTTTCTCTTTTAGCCCAGATGTTTGCCATTGCCCTTTTTTCTGAATCTAAGTCTCTTTTCATAGCCACAAAGCTTTCCATAATGGCTTGCACACGGTTTCTGAAGTCCGAACCGGTCAAGTAATTGTAAACAATTTCTTGTTTCTCTTCTTTTCCAGTCTGAATTTCTTTTGTTTTGGTAACCTGGGTCAATATCATTCTCAACGCTAATGCTAAACTAAGTGCAGATGGAATATCTGTAACCCAAAGTCCTTCTATTTGCCGAAAATGATGGAATCCCTTGGGTAATGCTTCAGAAACAATAACCGCCAAATCTGCCTTCGCTTCCCGCTGATCGTCTTTTAACTTTTGAATCCAGCCATCACTCCAAGCTTTTGTTCTTTTTGTTTCCCATAGGATTTTACCACATAAACAGCCTGATTGAGTTTTAACAGTCTGCAAAACATCTGCCCCGCGAACGCCTTTGGAAATAGGTCCAATCTCATCAAAGGGAAAATCATCTTTCAATAGCTGTTCCACCTCCACTTCAAGAACCTCTCCCTGTGTCTGTTGTGATCTTTGCTCTGCTTTACGCTTAAGTTCCTCAATCTGCCTGCACATATCTGCCAATTGCTTATCCTTTTCAGCATCTTTGAGTCTATGGCTTTCTTCTAATTTCCGTGCAGCTTTCTCTGCAATTTTTTGTCTCTCAGCATCAAGCTTGCGAGCAAGTTCTAATTCCATACCTTTTTCTTTGTCTTCTAATTCCCGCTGTCTTTTTCTCAATTCAAGCTCTTGCTGCTCTGCTTTTTCTAATCTTTCTGATTTTGTCTTTATTTGTCCCTTAAGATCAGCAAGTTCAATTTTTTGAGTTTCCTGTGCTTCTTCCCGTGCTTTTTCTTCAATTACCCTTTTTTCTATTAACCACTTTTCTTTTAACCTATATGCCTGCTCTTCTAATTGCTTCTCAAGACTCTCTTCTTTTTCCTTCAACTGCCGTTCTCTCTTGCGAAATTCAAGCTCTTGTTTTTGTATTTTTTTAATCTTTTTAGATTTTTCAAATAATTGCTCTTTTAAATCTGTTAATTCTAAATTAACTGATTCCTTTGCTTTTTTCTTAGCTTTCGCTTCAATCTTCTTTCTCTCTTCTTTGATCCGTCCTTCAATTTCTTTTTCATATTTAGATTTTATTGCTATCTCAATGTCTTGAGAAATCGCCTCTGACAATTTGATTATTGTCCCACAATTTGGACATGTTATATTTTCTTGTGCCATAATTAATCCTTTTTACCTGCAATATTTTCTATAATATTTTCTAATTCATTATTAGATGCTGTCTTCCATTCTTCCTCTGTCATCTCTTCAAAAATATCCACATTTCCTTTTACTTTTAAATTTATATTAAGTTCGCTCTTTTTTTCTTTCAAATAACGAATGACATCTTTGTTGTAAGGAAAGACATTAAAATCAATAACCTTTTCGCCAAGGCTATATTTTCTCTCAATTGCTCGAGGATGATAATAACTTTCAATGTACTTTTTATTAAGGATAAAACAACAGGCTTTATCTTTTTTCTCAAAATGCTTTTTTAGTTGCTCGTTCTCCTTAATTAAAGCATCAAAAGATGCCTTTTGTTTCTCATCGCACTCATCCTCATCGTAAATATTACCATCTAATAATAAAAATAAATTTCTTTTGGCTTGTGAAAAATAATCTATATCAACAAAATTAGCTATTGTTTGACCACCCCCAAATAAAAACAATATCTTTTCTTTACATGGAAACGCATCAAAATTTATATTTTTTAGTTTATTAGCGGCTATTTTAAAGAATTCTATATCGTCTTTTCCTTCTAAAAAAACTATAGTCTCAAAATGATCTCTAAGATTATAAGAAGGCTTTATCCCCAACTCTTCTATTATCTCCGTTATTAAGGAAGATTCATCCTTTTGCTTATAAATAGACTGGCTTTCTTTCTTGCATAATATAACATTACACGTTTTTGTTGCACCAGCGAATATCGGAGAATGTGTTGTTATCAATATTTGACTATCACCCGATATTTCTACTAAAGAGTCTAATAAGTCATGCTGAGCTGAAGGGTGTAAAAATGTTTCAGGTTCTTCAATAGCATAAATAACATCTTCTTTATTCTTTTTTGCAGCTAAATACCTAAACCTACCCACCATAAATAACCTGCGGTATCCCGCACCTTTATTTTCCATTGGTATAGCAGCCGTATCCTTACTAAACTTTAATTTGACCGTTACATCTTTTATTGCATCAACCCACTTAAAATGGGGCTCTATCTCTATTTTCTCTAAATCTGATACGTGCATTTGCATATATTTTTTAATTTCACCAGCCTCTTCCTGAATTTTCTTTGTGGTATCTTCCTCTATGCTCTTCAATTTTGAATCTTTTTGTTCTCTTTCTTGGTTAAAAAACTCCACTGTTTCCGTTTTCAAGCTAGTATTAAATTTTGTATCTGTACTTATTGCGTGCTCAGCCGGAAAAAACTCTATTTCAGGTAATAAATCATCTACTTTAGTATCCTCTTTCCAAACAATTTCTTTCTCAAAATTATTATCTTCTAAATGTTTTTTTATATATTTTGCTTTTTCTAATTTTGCATTTCGTCCTGGCTGATCCGGTGGTATTTCAATTTTTAATTTATTTAATATCTTATTCAAATCTTTATCGTTTTTATCACTTAAATTTCTATATGCTTTATCTTTAAAATCAACTGTATATATTTCACATTTAGAAGGCTTTTTGTCAGCTTTATCCCATATCTTCCGCACTATCACTTTGTTATTCTCTTGAATTATTGAATCAACCTCTTCTTCTATTCCAATTTCTTTTTTTCTATTTCGTTTTATATAATCAGAAAGCTTATTTCTTAGCGCATGGTCTTTAAAATAACAAATAATCTCGATAGCTTCTTCTGAATGCCTATTGATGTTAAAATCCTTACTTTCTATTTGATAATTTTTACAATCTAAAAAAGCAGCTATTGCATGCAAAACAATAGATTTTCCTGAATCATTTTTGCCAACAAAAGTAGTTAAGTTTGAAATACTAATCTCTTGTTTTTCTCTTATTCCTCTAAAATTTTTAATTATGATTTTATCTAATTTCATTTAATTGCCCCCCCTCCAAAAAAAACTTCTTTGATTTACCTTATTAGCTCCCAACGCCCGTCACCGGATGGGTCGAAAAATCACCTGGCATTTCGTCAAGTAGTTCCTTTGTTCGAAAAGTGAGAGTCACCATTCCTGTTGTCCAGCGTTGCGTCCAATATTCGCCTTTAAGTTTGTGAACTGGAGCCCCGATGATATTAAACAGTATCGTGCCGTCATGTGGCGTACTTCTTTCGCGCAAAGAGGATTTGGGTTTGCTCGTGTACGAGTAGCAGAGCCGCCGAACCTGGGCATCCTTGTCGATACAAAATCCTTCAAGGTAACTATGGCTTTCCATTTCCCCTGTTCGCATGACGCAACTCATTCGCCCAAAGCTCTGCTTGATCGTCAAAATCGTCGGAATAAGACCAGGCGTCTTCCCCTCATCATCCTTCCAGTTCGTTTGAATGTGGCCTTGCCAAGTGCCGTTTAGATCGGGAAACGGGATAAGCCATCCTTTAAGACAATTCCATCGCCAAAGCCAGGTTGTAAAAACGAGGTAGGCTATACCATCCGCCGTGACAACAATCGGAATGAGTCGGATCACGTCAAGGAAATTCCGAAGGTCAAATCCCTGAACCAGTGCGGCCAAGAAAAGTACAATCACGGAGAAACCGGCAAGCAAGGAAAGAAAGGGCTTCATGTTCAAATTCTTCATAACTGCCCCCCAAGTCCGTCATAATTCCATACCTCATACGCGAAAGCATTTGCCTGCTCACGAGTCCCTTTTTGTGTCTCGAGAAAGAGCCATTTCAATCCACTGACTTCAACCCATTTCGCACATGCTTCTTGTGTATTTGTATTCTCGTAGAGATACACAAGCACGGCTTTCACGTCGGCTAAGTATGTGTGGTTTCCGAAGCGATCATCGGGGATGTTGTAAGCAAGACACTCAAGGAAGAAGCCGGGAACATCGGCGACTCCGATTCCCTGCCCAATCATTTCATTAGAAAGTGCTTTTAGCACGCGCACAATGGATTTGAAGCGGGTATCAGTGTCATTGTTTTTACCAACACCGTTTTCGTAATGTTGTTCCGGCCAATTGATGACACGGTGGTTCTCCTTATCTGTCCGCAATCCCACGCCTTCAAGATAGGTACCGTCCACTTGGTAACGGCGATGCTCAAAGAAGGCGGCTACGTCTGCTTCGACATGGTGAGTCGTTTCGTGAACATCGAAAGCCTTGTTTCCCCGTTTTACGGCGGAGCGTCCAAAGTATTTGACAAGAGCTTCTTCGACTTCGTTTTTGTATTGGTTGTAATAATAGGTGGCGTCCAAGAATCTAAGCTTTTCCTGCGTCAAGCCTTCAGGAAACGGGTCGTGAAAAAATGTGTCCGTGCAAAGTACTCCGATGTCAACATCGCTGTCTTTGCGAACATTCGTATTATTCCGATAGGAGCCTTGGACAAAGATGGAAACACCACGGACTCGGAGCTTGTCGCTTGCCTTGATTGCGTTTCGGATCGCGGACACAGCATTGTCGCAGCGATCTTTCTCCGTCTTGCCGGGTGGCTTCGCCCATTCCCTGAATTGTGATTCCCAATCTCGTAACATAGTTACCCTGTCATCTTTTCGTGTTTATTACAGCGAACAATCAATATACAAATTTTTTTTATACGGCTTGTACTGCTTGCGAGACGTTGTTAATTAGTTAAAATATCATTAAAAATACTTTTTGCCCCTGCATCCAATCCCTAATAATTTTCCTAACTTCTCACCGAATTCTTTCAAATATATACTCGCCAAATACACTTCTCGTTCCTTCTATTCCTACTGTAAAACTTTAAGCAACTTTCCCTATGTTTATCCTTTATTAAAAACATACAACTCAAATTCTTTATTTTTTCCACATAACGACCAAGCTCACCTGATATATGAGGCTTAGGGGACGTTGTGAGGCTTAGGGGACGTTGTTAAATAGTTAAAATGTCATTAAAAATACTCTTTGCCCCTACATCCTTCTCTATTATTTTCTTCCCTCGATTATATACTATTTTATACTGGCACTGCTCTTGTTTAATTCTAAGCCTATTTCAATACCCTGCTCCCTAAAATACCTTTACCCCATGTATGACATCAAAGCTCCGGCTTTAACTGTTTTTTCACCCCTTCTATTTCCCTTTAATTCTACGACCTCAACTACTAATTTTTTGGCTATCAGATTGACTAAGTCTTTAAACAAAGATATGTCAATAATTATTTAACTATTTAACAACGTTCCCCTATCCCCTCCCATATTAGTTAATATCCCCTAACCCACAAACTTTGTCATATAAATTCTCTAATTCAACTATTCCCATATCCAGAATCGGCTCATACATAAAAGAATTCAAATGTATATTTTCTGGTGTCATTATGTTTACACTCTCTAAAGTCTTTATCACATTAATATGACTTTTGATTTTACCAAATTCATCTTTATATCTTTGAAATAGTTTTCCGGTCTGACTACTATCAATGGGATTTTTGTCACTAACTTTAGGGACGACTTAGGGGACGTTGTTAAGTAGTTAAATAGTTAAAATGTCATTAAGAATACTTTTTGTCCCTGCATCCTTCTCTATTATTTTCTTCCCTCAATTATATGCTATACTTGTACTGTCACTGTTCTTGTTTAATTCTAAGCCTATTACAATGCCCTGCTCCCTAAAATACCTACCCCATGGAGGATTTTAGGATTTTAGGGGACGTTGCGTACTTTAGGAACTAATTATTATTTGGGAAAACTTGGGTGACGTTGCTTAAAGTTTTACAGTTGTTGAAGTATCTGCTTTTCAAGTCCTTTTTCCCTACACAAAATCCTTCCTTTTTCTTTTGTTATACTTATCGCCCCTGATCCAATACCTAATAATTTCCCTAACTTCTCGTATGGTCATTTCACATATTTATTCGCCAAACACACTTTCCTTTTCTTCTATCAAGACTTTACCTCCCCCCTTTTTCCCATAACACTACTGTTTAGGCAAAACAGGGATACATAGTACATAACCGACAAATTAAACAAATACTAAAAAATAGCATCACTTTTTAATTCTAAATCACGAAACACCCTGTTGTGTCGCTTGCAACAGGTTATTATGCTGTTTATTCCTGTTTTATTTAAAGTTACCAGATAGACTAAAGACAATGTTAAATTGTATAATTTTGATATAGCATTTTACTTAATTCATTATCAAAAGAAGACGATTTTAAAGTATTATTTATATCGATTTTCAAGGATTCATTATTGTTAAATAAGTTTACTATTTGCTCAAATGCTTTATTTATAAAGCTATCCAATAAGTGATTAGAATTCTTTAATTGATTAAGCTCTCTTTTTAGAGAATCAACATCGTTCCAATTATCATTTTTACGCCAAATAAATGATGCAACTCTTGCAATGTGGAATTGGGCGTTTTTTGCTATATATCTCTCCAAATCATTTTCGCTATTTATAAAATCTGAACTATTAATTTGCTTAGAGGTATAGTGCTTTATTAAATATGTTATTATAAAAGCTTCAACATTTGAAGTTTTAAAAATACTTTCATAATAATCACTCCATATTTTATATTTTCTACTCCTTGAATCTGAAGGTCTTTTCAATGCTATAGTAAGATACGAAGTTGCAACAATTTCATTCGGAAAAATCTTTTCAGAATCAATTGATAAGTTGAAATATTGTCTTGGTTTTCTTTCATAATGATAATCATAGATTTTGAATGCTATTTCTAAATCTCTTTGAATTTTATCATTCGCTCTTAAATTTCTATTTGTGATCTTATTTTGATTATTAGTTGTTAAAACAACTTTATCAACCAAATTTAAATCTGATGTTTCAAATACTTTAAGAATTACATTTACATCATCTTGTAATATACCCTCTTTTTCAGCAAGAGCAAGTGATGTCGATGTTTGACAACCATTTACAATTTGCATATTTTCTATTTTAACATGTGGATTATCGGGGTCAGTTACTGGATCAACTTTATCACAAACAATAGTAATTCCATTATTTAAGAACCAAAACAGATAACTTGAATCCTCATCAGAACTTGTTTCTTTAATGTCCTTATTTACAGAGCCTAAATTTCCAAGATATTTTCTAATGTTCAAATCAAAGACAAATCCTTTAGTGTCTTCATTTACAATTCTTGCAATTTCTTTAGCGGTCGTTGTACAAATAATCCCTTTTAATCCATGCGAATGGTATTTAATTAATGATGGGGAATTTGTATCATATTTTATTGTAATATTCGCATTTATCTTTTTATTTTTTTTCTCTTGGGAATTTATTAAGTCAACTATCTCTATAGCTCCAATAGATTCAAAAGAAAACTTAGAAAATGTATCATTATCCAATTCTTCAATAATAGATTTTATTTCTTGATTACACTCATCTGAAATTTCAGAAGATAAACCATTGGTGATATAGGCTACTTTGACTACAATATTTGATGGACCAATTGCAGCAATTAATTCTTTGCACTCTTTTATTTTATCTTTGAACTTCTTGTTCGAAAGTGTATTAATATCAGCTTTCTTTTTTTTAAAAATCCAATGTAACCCATTTTTTATTTGAATAATAGAATTCGATGAAAAAGAATATTCTTTTTTAACTTGTGAAATAAAAATGGTGCCTTCACCTTGGCTTTCTTCTATAGAAATACAATCAATTTGTTTGTCTTGTCCACCATCAACATCATCATTTAAATCAAAGGCATGAATGCTTTGATCTGAGAATAAACAGTGTCCAAATATTTGAAAAGCTTTACATTTATTATTCAAAGCTAAATGTGAATCAATTTTATCTATCTGGTCCTCTACAATTTGTTGTCTTATATCCATTCAAGCTCCTCATATCTTGCTTATTCAAAATTGATTAATATTTTTTAGGAACATATAGGGAACGTTGCTTAAAGTTTTAAAGTTATTGAAGTATCTGTTTTTCAAGCCCTTTTTCCCTACACAAAATCCTTCCTTTTTCTTTTGTTATACTTATCGCTCCTAATCCAATCCCTAATAATTTCCCTAACTTCTCACCGGATTCTTTCAAATATTCACTCGGTAAAACACACTTCTCGTTCTTTTTAAAATTTTAAACAATTATATGT
>JAUVLC010000085.1 GCA_030595925.1 Clostridia bacterium
CCATGATGATATAATATAGACTTTTAGTTAATAAAATCGCCAACTTATTTCTTGGCAAGCCCTAAGAATGAGGTATTTTACAATAACGCTCGCATTCCAACTGGCAATATAAAAACCAATCGTCACAATTACAGTTTGATGCAGTATATAAAATGGTAAAACAGCGTCATTTGCATATTTCAATACTCGGTTATTGAAGCTAAGGTATTTGCACCCAAAGCCGAGTATTGCAAGAACCAAGAAGAGCCATTATTTTTCAGCAGTAACCAACATTTCAAAATCTTCAGTTGTAAGTTTATCATTCCTTGAAAAGGCTCCAAGTTTTGCTCCATAGATATCAATCTTTTTAAAGCCCAATATTTTTAATAACCATGTAATTTCAGATGGTACATAATATCTTTCATTACATTCCAATTCCTTCTTATTCCCAAAATCATCTTCTACTGTAGTAATATTAAAATCCCGGAAAGTCATTAAATCAAAAGTATTACTTCTATAGGTTGCATTTCCTTTTTCCGTTGTTAATGCGCAAAATTCTTCACCTGAATGATATAGTGGAAATAATCCACTTAATGTTGTAAAAATCAGCTTACCGGAATTCTTCAATGACTTTGCAACTTTTTTTAATATTTCATAATTCATTTCATCTGTTTCCATTAATGGAAATGCTCCTTCACAAAGCATTATTGCTAAATCAAATTCATTCTTAAATGGCAAATTCCTTGCGTCATGTTTCTGAAAATCTATTTGCAGGTTTTGCTCTTTTGCTTTTTCTTTTGCTCTCTCCAATTGTGATGCTGATAAATCAAGCCCTGTAACCTTGTAACCCCTTTTTGCTAATTCAATCGAGTGTCTACCGGTACCACATCCGATATCAATTATTTTTAGCGACTTATCAAAATCAATTTCTTTTTCAATGAAATCACACTCACCAATTGTGCCCTGGGTAAAACTTTCATTATCATACTTTTTGCCATAGTCTTCAAATAAAGATTCATACCATTGTTTCATGTTTATTTCTCCTTATCTTGCCCGCTCTTTCGCACAACATTCCGCATATATATGGCATTTTCCACCGTAGCACAGAGAAAATGAAAATGTGACAAAGCCCGAAGGAACCAACAGGCACGGTACATATACACACTGTTAGATGAAGTTACACATTATTCCTTATTTTAGTGAACCAACATCTTCCAACAACTCTTTTATATTTTCTTTCTTAGTAAAGTCCACTGGTTTTGAGTATGCCGCTAACATACCTTTTTCATCTGATGTTTTATCTCTCTTTAATTGTATTTTCCACTTAAATAAAGTCATTAATATTTTATTTATAAAGTTCAATTTATAAAATCAAAGCCTCCGCGAAAATAATAAAATTGTATTTGTTTTTGTTCCCCTACTGAAAAATTACTATCCCTTACCTCAGATATTATACTTTCTTTTGGTGGCAATGCTCCAGTTGTAAAGATGATAATATTCTTATCTCTTAATTTATTGAGGTTGTTTTTTATAATATTTATTCCACTTATTCCAACTGCATATAAACTTCTACCATATATGATATTATCATATTTAAGTAATATTTTAATATCTATTTTTTTTACCCATAATAAGTCGGCTCTTAATTCTTGTGCAATCCATTCAGCATATTTTTTAGTAAAACCTGATATTGATTTATAAACAACAACTGTTTTCATCGTTCCTCTATTCCTCCTGATATTATTATTGTTTATTAATCGTCTTTCGTGCAATTTCGTCTAACGTTATGAGCGTATCTAAAATTTGCCCAAAGGGCAAATTTGGGAAACAGAGAGAGACGGAGTTGACCTGGTTCTCTTATTATCTCAAAATCTACCAAGTAGTCTATGTTCACCCCATCCTCGCAAATAGCGTGTACCCCTCTATACAATGAGTCCCTTCTGAAAACGATTATAACGTCCGCCATCACGCGTATTCATCTCATCACTCATAGGATAACCGAGAGCACTCTTCGTCCATTTCCAGCTTTGATATTTATCCATAATAGCACCATGAGCCTCATGCGCCCCTGTATTTGGGTGACAGAAGATATGGCCATGTTCATAACTTCTGTGACGTCCCACGCGGTCACAACACCAACGTTCGGGAAAAGTAGGTTTCCCTAAAAAACTCTTCTCTTCCTAATTCTCTGTATTTTTGATCAATTGCACTCATTACAATTCCCTCCTTGTATTATAGATTTTACTCTTATGCCTCTTTTTCGCTTAACGAGACTCGGATTTGCAAACTTGCTTGGACAAACAAATTTATCTGCACGGACAGGCAAGTTGGACAGAGTAAAGCAAAGTGATAAACCCAAAGTTGCAACCGAAAAAGCAATTTGGACAAAAAGACCAACAGGAACAAAACCAGTTAGCCGCTGTTATCTGAAGTTTTTTAACCTGTTTTCTATCCTTATTTTTATTATACTATTTTCAACCCCCTTAAACGATTAATGGTAAAAGCTAACTCAAGACCTCTAAATTGAGCAAAATGTCCAGATGCTTTGTTACTCAAAATATCTAATCCATTTTTTTCTATATCACACATTAACTTATGAATAATTTCTTTTACTGGTCTTTTCCCATTAACATATTTATTAATATACAATATTGCTTCACTAATTGCTTTTGTCTGTGATAATTCAATAAGTTGTTCCACATCAATAAGATCAATAATATTTTTTCCAAAATGTATTCTATTGATTTCCGTAGAATAAATACTTTTCTTATTATAATAATTATATGGATTAATACAATCTTTAACCGGAACTCTTTCTTTTATGCTAATTTGATGTTCTTCCCCCTCACACAATCGTTTATCAAATGTAAAACTGGAAATTTCATGTGCCCTATTGGTTACATTTATTGGATTATAATTTTTCATTTGAATTACTATATTTGATACATCAAAATAATCACCAATTCCTCCTAAAACAAGAATCGTAGAAATTCCTTTATTCGAATAAAGATTCTCTATTTTATCAATAAAGGTAGTTATTGGTTCATCATCATTATGAACAAGTTTTTGCATTTTTTGGTCTCGAATCATAAAGTTTGTAGCACATGTATCTTCATCCATTAGTAATACATTTGTTCCTACTTCAATTGCTTCCATAATACTAGCTGCCTGAGATGTACTTCCACTTGCATTTTCTGTTGAAAATTGAGTTGTGTTTTTTTGTAGCGGAAGATTGTTGATAAATGTTGAAATATCCACTTTTTCAATATATCTACCGTTATAAGCACGTATTTTAATTGTAGTAAAATCGGATATACATTTTTCTCTGCCATCCCCTGGTATATGATTGTAAATACCCATTTCGATAGCATTTAATAGAGTAGATTTTCCATGATACCCCCCACCTACAATTAGTGTTATTCCTTTTGGGATACCCATTCCTTTTGTTTTCCCTGAATGAGGTAAGTCAATTTCTACCAATAAACTTTCGGGTGATTTAAAAGGGATTGCTATATTTTTATCCAGAGGTTCGTCACTTGTGCCGCTTTTACGGGGTAAAATTGAATTGTCTTCAATAAATGCTACTAAATTTAATGATTCAAGTCTAGATCTGAGGTGTTCTGCATCTTCTGCTGTTTTAATATGTTTTCCAAGGTTACTCATATCTAAATTTTCCGGAAATAAAGCAAGTTTAATAATTTCAGGTAATTCTTCAAAAAACATAACTTTGCAAATTTGAGAATTAATTTCTCGTCCATTAGCAGGTAAACCCATAAAAAAACGTACTTCAATAATTTCTTTATATACGAGAACAGAATTTCTCTCTAATACTGCTTGTTCCGGTTTATCAATCGTAATAATACCGCTATTACCTGTCCCCCTTCTTCCTTTCGATTTTTTTAAGGTAGCTTTATAAAAATTCCGTGCTAAAAAATCACGAAAAGCTATTTTACTGATTTTTGTATTAAATATATTATTAAATTGGTCAATAAAATTATTTCTTAATTTTACTCGGTATATTCCAGTGTGTGGTGGTGCATAAGGATCTTTGGGAATTTGGTCAATTAAAAGTTTAAATTTCGAATAATCATATTCTCCTTTAAGTGATTGATAAGCTCCATAATCCTTTTCATTGATAGATTCAAGTTTGTTCTTTAATACTTCAATTGTTTCCATTTTTTATCCTCCTCAAAGTTTAAATATTTTTGATTCAGAATATTTAAAACTATTTTTACAATTTTCGATTTCTTGCCCTATAGCTTTCCAAATTTTTTCCAATTGCCCGGTTTTCTATTCACACACCTTTTTATTTAATAATCTCGATAGGCTTCTGATATCATTAATGATATTTTGTACTCTTTTCTCAGCAATACGCTTAAATCGTTTTTTTTTAGTTTCTTTTTCCATATAATTTTTACCCTTAATAATTTTATGTATAACGATTAGAATTAATACAGGACGGTCTTAAGATAATAAGCTAATACTCTTTTGTTCAAGTATTCTTTCCCCTTCTCTTGCCAGTATACTTATTGCTGGTTACGAACACTTCAGTCTTTCAACCAATAACTTTCTCATTATCCCCAGTAATCTGTAAATTTTTTAACCATTTTTGAACAGGTTCGGGTAAACCCTCTAAATCTTTTTCTGTGATAATTTTACTTTTCTCATTGTTATTTTTATCAAAGATCTTCTCAACTTCACTTTTTAGGTTTCTCTCAAATATAATATTACCTATACCAACAGAAATAACACTCATAACTACAATAAAAATCAATACGCTTAAAGTCCATATTATAATTTTCATTGCTTTTCCTTCTCTTTATAAAATTTTTTGCGGGTTTTATATAATTGAAATAACCGAACCACTTCGTTTTATGCCCAACTCTATATAATGATAGGAACGAAGTTGACTTGACTAACTTACTATTCCCTTAATATTTCCCTTAAAACTTGGCCACTTTTTTTAAGCAAAGCCCCGTAAAAAAGCCATGGTCTTACAGGATAAATAGGAAGAAAAAAACAAAATTATTTTTTCACAGTCTTTTCTCTTCAAGCAAATTTTGGGCGGGAAAAAATTTGCCCATCAATTTTAAACTGATATAAAACACTGTCTCCCTATAATTTTCTGTTTCATATAATGTTTTGTAGGTAAAAGAAGTTGCCGGAGGCAATTTAGGACAATCAAAGATTTTCCTTTTATCCGCTGTTATGTACTCTGCCATATTACTATTCTTTCAATAATATATCACTTATATTTAACATTATAACACCCACTACTATTATGCAAATAGAAATAATTTTCAAAACGCTATATGATTCCTTGAAATATACCATTCCAATAATAGATACTCCTACAATACCAAGACCAGCCCATATTGCAAATGCAAAACTTAAATCAAATTCTTTTAATGCAAACAGAAAGATAGTTAATCCTATAATCCAAAAGACAAATGTAAAAATTGAAGGATATAATTTTGTAAATCCTTCAGACATTTTCATACATGTTGTTCCGCACAATTCAGCAATAATTCCAATAGATAACAATATCCATTTCATTTTTCATTTCCCTTATTTATAAATTATTTTACTATTTTTATTAATTATAATATGGCAATTTAATATAACGTTCTGAGAATATATGACGTTTTTGCTCGAAATGCAATGAAGAGTAAAAATGTACCGTCGGCCAAGGAGCAAAGCGACACCGTCTATACTCTCTATTGTACGCAGTATTTCTTGCTTTTAGCCATAATTCTATTTCAATTTTCCAAAGTAGTTTCTCCAATTATTTGCTTTTTTAATGAAATCATAATATCCATTGTTTTTAATGTAGTCTAAGGATTCTAAGCATTTTTTATTATCATAAGATCCAACTTTAAACCTATCCGATAGAATAGTACATTTAGGGAAATTAATGCACTCTGCACATGTTGAAAGCTTCTTATCTTTGTAACAGCATATTTTGATTTTACATTTTGCCTTACTAATATCTCTTTCATTATTATCATAACCGATTTTACATCCACGGCAACTTAAATTAATGAAAGTCTTACAAGTTTTACAATAAAAGCCACAGCAGGCTATATAATTTTCTAACTTTTCCATTGTATTGTTTCCTTTTTTTTTTCAAGAAACATTGAGCACAACGTTCCGAGAGTACATGAAGTTGCCGGAAGGAACATAGGAGGAACATAGGGAATGTTACTTAAAGTTTTAATTTATTGAAATATCTCTTCTTCAATCCCTTTTTACTAACACAAAATCCTACTTTTTCTTTCGTTATACTTACCGCCCCTGTTCCCATTCCTAACAACTTTGTTAACTTTTCACTTACTATACTTAAATCTCTTTAACCTTCTCCCAATTACATAGTGCAGGGCACATAGATAATCTACGCCTCTAATCATTAATATTTATTTTAATTCCTTCTCAATTATATTCAAAAATCTTTTGTTTGATATATAATGGTCTGCTAAAAGTTTTCCGTTATATACTAAATTAAATGTGCCGTAAATTGAAGGAGCATTTTGAATCTCTTTTGCATTTTTTAATTCAGTTATTTTAACTTTCAAAGCTTTCTTCTTTGCGGTTTCGGCTAAATCTTTAATCGACCGGGCAACCCACGGACATTGATTTGAATAAATAAAATTAAGTCCTTTACATTTACTCAGTTGCTTTTCCCAATCCCTGAATTTTGGCAAAGGCCCTTTTTCCAAAGTTTTAACCATCAATTCAAATGAAGGTTTAGCTTTAGCTACAGACTTAAATCCATTTTTCAAAAAAATATCCTTGCCGGCCATGAACGAACCTTCACTTGCAACCACCGCAACGCCACATTTCCCTTCCTTCTTTGCATCTTTAATGCAATCTTTAATCAAAAAAGAACCATATCCTTTTCCTTTGTACTTGTTGGGAGAAATCCATATACAATGTATGAACATATATCCCTTTGCCTCAACTGCTCTCCATGCATATTCTCCCGGTATGTATTCAATAAAACCGTTACATTTTCCTTCCTTTTCTAAATATAATTGTTTAATTCTCAGACCTTCGGAAAAACGCTTTTTTAACCACTCAAGCTTTTTCCGATACCCTTCATTTTTGGGATTTAAAAAACACACAGGTTTATATTCTGAAATATTTTCCGAATTTAAACTAACAATTTTAACTTTATTTTTATCAATCATATTATTACCTCATATAATGGCGGGGACAGTGTTGACCTGGTTGGCTTACTATTTCCCTAATACTTTTCTTAAAATTTGGCAACCCTTTTTGGGGAAAAATAGGAAGAAAAAAACAAAAATCTTTTTCCCGCTGTCTTTCTTTTTGGACAAATTTTGGGTGGGAGCAAAATTTGCCTAAGTTTATTGATGTACAAAGAACGAGTGAATCATTAACAAACACCCTTATTATATCTAAATCACTCCAAAACGTGTAGGAAAATCTTATCCCAACCCTTCTGTCTAACATTTTTATTCACTTATCGTTCTTTTAGTCCTCTCTTTAGCACCTCAGGGCTAGGAAGTGATTCAGTCAATTTTTTAGGCAATTTCTTTGTTACCCTGTATTTTGAAACACCTATTGGTTTTCTAATTCCGCGCAAGGCATATTCTACTTCTAAACGGTTTCGATCTTTACAAAGAATGATTCCTATAGATGAATTCTCTTCCGGCAAACGGACTAAATCATCCAGCAAGTTCAAATAAAAATTCATTTTGCCGGCATATTCAGATTTAAATTCTCCTATCTTCAAGTCAAATGCCACCAAACACTTCAAGTGCCTGTGAAAGAACAAAAGGTCAACATAATATTCTTTATCCTTCAGTCTCAGCGGATATTGACTACCGACAAAGCAAAATCCTAATCCAAGTTCAGTAATAAAATTCTTTAAATGCATAAGAAGCTGTCTCTCTAATTCTCTCTCCTTAATAGGCTCTCCTACATCAAGAAAATCAAGGGTATATGAATCTTTAATCGCTATATCTGCCTGCTCGGCCAAATGCACGGGCAGGGTTTTGGGAAAATTATGCATTTTCTTAACCTTTGTCTGTTTATAAGCTTCTGACTCAATCTGATGGACAAGAACATTACGACTCCAGCCAAATTGTATCGTTGCTTTAATGTAGTATTCCTTTGCTTCCTGTATTTTAACCCGTTGCATAATTACTATATTCTGGCCCCAGGGAATTTCTTGCACAAGTTGTGCAAGTTTTAGATTATCTTTATAGGTGAGATAAAAAATTCTCATTCGCCAAAGATTATTTGGCGAAAATCCTTCTCTTCCTTCAAATTCAGCTATAAGGTCTCTTGATAATTTCTCAACAATACTCCTGCCCCAACCGAATTTTTGCTGCCTTTCTACAATATTTTTCCCAACATCCCAGTATAACTTTATTAACTCTCTGTTTAATTTACGATAAGTACTAATACGAGCAGAGACAATTTTTTCCTTTATCTCTTTTAAAAATTTAAGGTAATCGGATTTTGCTATTATTTGTTTTTTGCCTGCCATTATTTTGCTCCTTTAACTATTCAACAATAGTAAGAATTATAATTCCAAAGTAAATAAAGGGAATGAGGTTAACCTGGTTGACTTATCATCCCAAAATCCCCTTTATTATTAACTCTGGCTTAATTAACCAATCTCTTTTGTATTTGGATTCCAGAGACGGACATTTATAATTAAAAATAAACATCATTTTAGTTTGCTGAATAAAGCAATTGCCACTAACTTCTTATATCTTTATTGTTAAAACCTACCGGGAATCATTTATATGTCAACCAGGTCAACACCGTTTCTGTTTCTTTCCCCGATTTTCAAATAATCACCCACGCCAAACCAAGTTATTAGCTTGAGAAATGGACTCTTCCAAAACTTTAGGATATTGCGCATATTCATATTTTGGCCTTATCTTCTGACAAAGAGTAAGAAGAAATTCTTTTAACTCCATTTCCGAAGTTACAATTTCTTTGCCATCAATTCCACAAGCTATGCAAATAGCATCTGCAATTTGTTGATTGGTATATCCGCTTAAATGATCACGTCGCCAAGCAAATAAATAAGGAGAATATAAATAATTTAAGAGTCTTACCTTTTGAGAATACATAGGTACTATTACTTGGTATGCACCTCTTGATAGCCAAAATAGAATGATCAACAAAACAATAAATACCCCTATCCTGTAATTCGTAAGGACTGAATATCTAATAATTGTCCAAGAACCAGCAGCAAACAAACACATGGTAAAAATTACAGAATATATCGTCTGTTGTTTGAAGATAGAAGAACCTCCTTTTTTGATTTTCGGGTTCTTCTTCTCGATAAGAATAAAATCAATTTCGATAAGAGGAAATCGCCACTCTTCAGCTGAAAAAGTTCTTAGCATTCTAGAGCAGCTGATGACTATCAAGATAATGCCTATTATCAAATAAAAAATCGGCATGAGAGTTCCCTTCTTAAATTACATTTATCATTAGTCAGCTTAGGGAACGTTGTCAAGATGTCAAGATATAATTTCTCTCTTTAACAAGTTTCTCCCCATTTGCTATTAATAATGCTACTGACTACCGCCTTATTTTCAGTTCTTTCCCTTTTTCTCTTCCGCTAATAAATCCAAGTTTTTACTTGCCCCAGCTTCTTAGCATGTGAAACGGCGTTGTTTCCCCCCACTCCTTTATATCTTTTCTTTTTTATTAATATCTTGACATCTTGACAACGTCCCCTATTTGCTATTTGCCTGATTACCCCTGCTCCAAAACCTAATAAAATACCGACTCTTGTACAAGCATGCCCTACTAATATATTTGATTGTTCAGGGGAAATAGTTTTCAGTTCTTCTTTTGCCACGGGATTAGTTAATGGTCCCTTTGCAAGGTCAACGGCAGATTGTAAAGGATGGAGATTGCTTCCTATGATACCAAGATAAAATAAACCTACTATGCCCACAACAAGTAAAAACCAAAATTTATTTATTGCAAAAATTGCGACTAATAAAATAAGAATGAGTTGCGCAGGACGAAGAATAAATACTTCAAATTTTTTTATTTTTTCTTTCATTATATTATGTCTAACACGGAAATCAGCGAATTTTATGAGCGCAAGCGAGTAAAATTTCGCTGTATTGATTTGTTATAAGGTAAAATTATTTTTGTTTACCTTGTTGCCATTGTTGAAATGCTTGATGGCCATCCCAAAACATTTCTTTAATTATTACTTTCTCTTTTTCGATATCAAAAATAAAATAGATGCCAGCGATTCTACCCAGCCAAAATCTGATATACAATAACTTTTCATTTATCCATTCAATTGTTGTCTTATATGTTGCTGCATAATCTATTAGTTTTATTTCAATAAAATAATCTCGCTCATTAAATACTATTATTTCTGCCGTCCAAGGACCGGGTTTCATAGTGTCTGGTGAGTTAACAAGGTACCAATATGCTTTATTGGGTGAATAATTTTTCTCTCTTTCATTTTCTTCTAGTATTTTCTTATCTAACTCAACATTCGATACTGATATACGATTTTCATAATCTTTGTCAAATTCAGCATGAAAAATTCTTGGTTCCTTCCATTTATCTGGGGGCGTAGACAATATAGGGGACGTTGTCAAGATGTCAAGATATAATTTCTCTCTTTAAGAAGTTTCTCCCCATTTGCTACTGACTACCGGCTTATTCTCAGTTCTTTCTCTCTTTCTATTCCACTGATAAATTCAAGTTTCTACTTAGCCCAGTTACCCCAGCTTTTCAGCATGCGAAACTGCGTTGTTTTTCCCCCACT
>JAUVLC010000076.1 GCA_030595925.1 Clostridia bacterium
CAAATGATACTTCGTATCGTATACTGCATGGCTTGTTCGTTTTATTCCCATGCTTATAGTATACTATTTTTGATTGCCTTCGGCAATTCAACTTTTCATCTCCGTTCAAGAACGGAGTATTCAAGTTGAGGTTTTTATAAACAGAGTTTTTCTCAAATTTTTAGCTGGCAAATAGAGACGGTTGATGACTTAGGGGATGTAGGTGATTATCCTTCGATAGATTTGGATAGCCATGGTTATCCTCACATTTCTTATTATGATTGGACTAATATAACTTTAAAATATGCTAAATGGGATGGATCAGGTTGGCAAAAGCAGACTATAGTTTCTGTTGTAAGCGGGGTTTGTTTTACCTCCTTATTCATAGATTCTAATGGTTTTTCACATATCAGTTATCAGGAAAATGGTAGTGTTGATGGAGATTTAAAATATGCTAAATGGAATGGTGTATTTTGGAGCACTTCAACTGTAGATTCAAATGGAAATACCGGTCATGATTCTTCCCTCACCTTAGATTCTAATAATTATCCTCACATTAGTTATGCAAATTATACAGATAATACATTAAAATATGCCGGATGGAATGGGTCATCCTGGGATATAGAAACAATAGTAGCTTCAGCTACAGACGATATTCACCATACTTGCATAGCTTTAGATTCTAATAATCAGCCACATATTAGTTATCATGATCCTGCTGGTAATGATTTGAGATATGCTCACTGGGATGGGGTGATATGGAATATAGAGACTATCGATTCCGACGGAGATGTGGGAATTCATTCCTGTATAGTTTTAGATTCAAATGACCATCCCCATATTAGTTATGGCTGTACCTACAACACTGGTAATTTAAAATATGCTGTTTGGAATGGACTAAGTTGGGATATAGAAATCGTAGATAGTGAGATAAATACCGGTCGTTATTCTTTCTTGTGTTTGGACAAAAATGAATACCCTTGTATATCTTACAACAATATGGATAATCGTAATTTAAAATTAGCTTGTTGGGATAGGACAAAATGGGAAATAGAGATTATTGATTCTAATAATGGGTTTGTCTATAGTACATCTATGGTTTTAGATTATAATTATAATCCTCATATTGCCTATTATGTAGGTTGGAATTATAGTGATTTAAGATATGCTAAAGGGACGGATATTGTTCCACCGGCAATAATAAATGACCTCTCTGCTATAACGGGTAGGTTAGCAGGTACCGTTAATTTAACCTGGACATCACCGGGGGATAATGGAAATAGTGGAAATATTCTTAACGGGGAATACCGTATGGAATATTCTCAGGATGCTAATGCCAATTGGGGGGATAGTAGTAACTATACTTTACAATGGTTAACGAATACTACCCCGGGGAGTTATGAAGTCGTTACCCTGAATGATTTGGATCCAGGTGCGGCTTATTATTTTTGGATGAAGACTGCTGATGAGAGACCAAACTGGTCTGAATTATCTGTTCGGGCAAGTAGTATTGCACGATTACCCACGGATTTGTTTTTAGTGGGGGTTTCTCCACGGATATTTACTCCTAATAATGACGGCATTAATGATGTAGTTACTTTTATTTATGAAAATCCTAAAAATGACAGGGTATGTGGGAAGATATTTGATATGGGGGGTAGTGTAGTAAGGGACAATTTGTATCAGAATAGTATATCTTCACTAATTTGGGATGGTAAAAACAATGAAAATATTTGTGTAAAAGGAGGAGTGTATATTTATCAAATTAAGGCAGGAAATAGTGTTATTAATGGAACGGTGGTATTGGCAAAATAGAGGAAAGACAGAAAAAAGCAGGTAGAGCCTTGCCATTTTCATCAAATTTTTTATACCATTAATATCTACTTTCTCTTGTATTCCAAATGTTACTACTTTCCTACCTTCGATTTTGTTCTAAATTTAATCTACTCTCCCCACTTTCTTTTATCTCTCTTTTTTTTTCTTTTCGCAATATTTTTTTTCCTTTCTTTTTTCACCAAACCAATGTTTTTTTATTAACTTTATTAGTTCTTCATACCTTTCTTTTCTTCATACCTTTTATTTTTCTTATTTCAATTCCCGGGGGTGTCACATTTATTGTAGCATTCCCAAAAAGTGGCGAAAAAGACTTGACAAAATAAAAAAAGGTACTATACTTAAAATAAAAAATGTGATAAAACTCACATTAACAAATTGACAATTGTATATAGAGAATTATTTCCTCTGATAAAGGTAAACCTCGGGAAACCGGGGGACACAAAACTGCGGGTCCACTATTATAGTGGAAAGCTGGGTTGCCAGAGACTGAAAAAAATAAAACCAGGTTAACCGCAGAAAAAGCGAAATAACCTGGTTTTTTTTATGTAAGGAAAAAAGGGAAATGAAAAAATGAAAAAACGAATTTTTATCTTTTTTGTCTTTTTTATGCTTTTTATGTGGGGAGGTAATATTTATGCTTCCTCTGTTGATAGTAATTTATTTTTACCCGGAACTTCTTCGGATTTTTACTTAAGAATAAAGATGCAATTATTACCTCTTTATTTGATTTTTCCTGATTTGGATGTTCGCGATGAGAAAAACAAACCGGTAAAAGATTGTAACGATTTGTTTTTAAACAGTATGAATTATTGGGATAATATTTCAAACATTTGGGGTGTTATCAAGAAAAGAGTAAAAATAGGGGATATAGAATTAGCCATAATAAACTTAAATAAATTAAAAATCACAAAATCATCTGATAATACAAGATACCTGGATACTGCTGTATGCTTTTTTAAAGATGGTCTTTTTTTAAAACTACAGGTTATTCTTTTTTGAAAACCTCTCTTTCCTCAAAGAAGTGTCTCTAAGTAAAATCAAATTAAAAAAATTACAAATTAAAAAAATTACAAAACAAAATAACTTAAAGGAGAAAAAAAATGAAGAAATTAACGATTCTCTTAATAACAATCGGACTTATACTACAAATAAGCGGGATAGTAATGGCAGACAATATCGGTGACCATCAGGTCACCATTATCATAGCTGTGGTAAATGAGCTGGAGATTATCGGGGGTAATATTACCTTGACCATTAATACCGCAACAGCCGGAAGCGGATTGATTGATGATACAGACAATACTTGTGCACTTGACTGGACGACCAACTCTGGTAGTGTCAAAAAGATTACCGGACAGTTAGATACCGATTATTCGACTGGTATTTCATTAGCCGTAAATGTTACTGTGGCTGGTGGTAATGGTGCCAGTGCCGGGCAGCAAACACTTATTAGTGCCAGTGCAGTGGATCTGGTCACCGGAATGCATAATGAATTTGTTAGTGCTAATACCCTTGGTTATACAGCATCAGCTCCCACTGCTTCTCCGGCCAGTGAGACAAAGACTGTCACTTATACAATTCTTGATCAGTAATTAATTACTCATCTACAAGGGGGAAGGGGGGGAGGAGAAATCCTCCCCTCTTTTTTTTTATTTTTTTTATATATTTATTGCAGTAATGGTAAACCGGTTTGATAAAATGTTTGCCGAATTATTCTCTCCTTACAAAATAGTTTGTCTATACAAAACATCTGAATACTGCTGTTTACCTTTCCCGGACAACCTTTATTTAAAATTAAAAATTATTCTTTCTTGAAATTTTTTCCTCAATGCAGTGTCTTTAAAGAACATCAATGTAAAACAAATGCAAAGTAAATAAATTAAATTAAACCTTTGGAAATTAAATATTTGACTAAAAAAAGAAAAAGTAATATAATCCAGGGGGGTATAAAAATGAAAAGATTACTAGTTTTTTTGATAGCAGTTGGATTTATCTGGCGAATAAGCGGGATAATAATGGCGGCTAATAATGATAATCAGCAGGTGACCATTATGGTTGTTGCAGTCAATGAATTGGCTGTTACCGGGGGTAATATTACTCTGACCATTAATACTGCGACGGCTGGTAGTGGACTGAATAATGCTACAGACACTACCTGCGCACTTGACTGGACGACCAATTCCAGTACTAATAAAAAGGTTACCGGGCAATTAGATACTGATTATTCAGCCGGTATTTCATTAGCTGTGAGTGTTACCGTAACGGGTGGTAATGGTGTTAGTGCGGGGCAGCAAACACTTATTAGTGCCAGTGCGGTGGATCTTGTTACCGGGATGCATAATGAGTTTGTCAGTGCCAATACTTTGGGTTATACGGCATCAGCTCCTACTGCTTCTCCGGCCACTAATACTAAGACTGTCACTTATACAATTATTGACCAGTAAACGGAGGTATTTTTTTACCATCTTTTGGGTAAATAATAATGAAGAAAAGAATTATTATTATATCAATTTTATTATTAGGGTATTTTGTTTTTTTTGCCCGGGATAGATTAATTTTTGCTGCCTCTTTAAGTGTTACCGGGGGCGATATTGTTTTAACTATTTCTACTGCTGTTGCCGGGGGAAATCCGGATTCGGTTAGTAATGAAGTTAGCGGACTTAGCTATGGGACAAATCCTCAAACATATAAAATAACAGCAAGAACGAGTTTAGCTGCTCCGCTGTTTACTTTGATGGTGCTGGTAAAAAACATTCAAACAGGTGGTAGTGGTAGTGGCGGGACTGCTCAGTCGCAAATAACTTTGAGTACAACTGACCAGGATGTTGTCGTGGGTGTTACCGGAGGAACATTAGCTAATCCTCACACCTGTACTTTGGAATATACTGCTTCGGCTACGGCAGCCCAGGGAACCGGAAATGATGTTCATACTATTACTTATACTATTGTAAAACAATAAATAAAGGGGAAAGATGATAAAAAATATTATTATAGGGTTTATCTTTTTTTTGTTTCTTGGTTCAACTGAGGTTTATGCCGGTTTTTCGGTGATAGGGGAATTAACCAGAGAAAGAGCTGTCCAGTGCGGAGAAAAATTTGAGGAAAAAATTCTTTTAAAAAATAAGGGAGATGTTTCTACTAAAGTAAAAATTTATCAAACGGATTATCTTTTTTTTGCTGATGGGAAAAACATCTATGGAGAACCGGGGAGTATTCCCCGTTCTAACGGTAAGTGGATTACAATAGATACTACCCGGTTGGTTATTCCTCCTAAAAATACTGCTTCTTTTGGTTATATGGTTTGCTTACCTCAAAAAAAAGATTTAAAGGGGACCTATTGGAGTATAATTATGGTAGAATCAATACCTTCCATAACTCCGGAAAAAAAGAAAGATAAAAAAAGAAAAGGTGACTTTGGCATTCAGACTCGTATACGTTATGGGATACAAATTGTTACCAATATTATGGATACAGGAACCCGTAATATAAAGTTTTTAGATAAGAAATTAATTTATGAAAAAGGAAAAAAGATTTTTCAATTAGATATTGAAAATACCGGAGAAAGATTGCTTGTTCCTTTTGTCTGGGCAGAGTTTTATAATAAAAATGGAATAAATATCGGACGTTTTGAAAGCAAAAAATTGCGAATTTATCCTGAATGTTCGGTAAGGCACAGTATTGATTTAACTACTGTGAAGAAGGGAAAATATAAAGTTTTAGTAATAGTTGATAATGAAGATGGATCTGTTTTTGGAGCACGATATAATTTAAGGATTAAGTAATGAGAAAAGCATTTTTCCTTTTTTTTTTATTCTATTTTCTTTTAATTCCGCTGAAAGTAAAGAATTTATAGTTAAAGCAAAATTAACCTCTCCGAAATTCCTAAAAATAGAACCAGGAAAAATTGTTACCTGTAGTTTTCTTGTCTCTAATCATTCCCGCCGCAAGGAGAAATTTTTTGAAAAACTGAATCTTCCCAGTGGATGGCAAGTAATTGTTTCCGGAAAACTTCATTTTGAATTAAAACCAAAACAAAAAGAGCTTAGAGTAATGGCTTTTTTTGTTCCTAACTCTTGTCCGGCAGGTCGTTATCATATGACTTATTATGTCGGAAGTCATAGCAATCATAAAATCACTGATAATGTTTCTTTTTCGGTGCTTGTTCTACCCGTCATAAAATTGAAGATATTGGTAGAAAACAAGCCGGAGGTAGTTCTGGCCGGTGAGCCTTATAAAGTAAAATTACGCTTGATTAATCAAGGCAATAGTAAAAGAGATTTAAAATTAGAAGTAAAGGGAATTCCTGATTATTCGTTAAAAATGCCGGTATCGGAGATAAGTCTTAAAGCCGGGGAATCTGTGCCTTTAGAGATTAAAGTGAAAACAGATACAAGATTAAAGAAAGAAATAAAACATATTATTACCGTTAAAGCCAGTACAAAAAAATTAAAAAAAGAGGTTGTTTCTACAACTACAAGCCAGGTAATTTTAACTGAAATTATACCCAGAATAACCTGTAAATTTGATCCTTATCATAGAATTCCCTCCCAAATAAAGTTAATTGGTGTAAAGGAAGACAGAGAGACTGCTTTTCAAGTGGAATTTTCCGGTTCGGGAAAGTTAGATGAAGAAGGAAAAACCGGAGTTGATTTTTTGTTCAGGGGAGATGATATTTACAATAAAAGTATTTATGGAAAAAGAGATGAATATTATTTAAATTATTATTCTAAATTATTAGATTTTTTTGTTGGTGACAAGAACTATTCTCTTTCTCCTTTAACGGAAAGATACAAATATGGGCGGGGAGCAGAAATAGAGATTTATCCCGCAGACTTTACATTAGGAACATTTTATTTGAAAAGTAGATGGGAAAATCCCGAAGAAGAACGGGTAGGAACATATGTTGAATATAAATTTAATGATTACTTTAATGTTAAGGGAAATTTTTTGAATAAAAACAAGGAATTGTATAATGACAAAATTACTAGTTTCCAGACACAAATAAAACCAACTGAAAAATTAAATCTTGAGTTGGAATATGGTTATTGCAATAGTCGGAGGGAAGGAAGATTTAATGATAGTGCTTATAGCGTAGATTTTGAAGGGGAAGTTTATAACCGGGTATATTATAGTCTCAAAAAAATTTATGCTAACCCAAATTTTTTTGGGTATTATAACGATATTGATTATAATTTTCAAAGATTAGTTTTTCCGATTTATGATAAATTGCGTGGAAAGATGTCTTATCACAATTATAAGAATAATCTTGATAGGGATGTTATTCGGGAAGTAGCGGCAAAAGAAGAATCTTACGAAGTAGGAATTTCTTATCCGGTTAACCATGGTATGCATATTTATTTAGATTATAAAGATTTTCGAAGAAAGGATGAGCTTTTGCCGGCAGACTATGATTATGGAGAAAACTTATTGAGATTGAGGTTAGAGCAAACCTTCCGGAAAATTAGCATTCATTCTTATATAGAAAGAGGTAGATTTGAAAACGAGCTTTTTAATAATGAAAATAACTATTTAGAAAGATATGCCTTTTACGCGTATTTTCGTCCCAATTATAAGCAATCCTATAGTGTTTATACGAAAATTGGACATAATAGTTTTTCGGGAAGCCCCCAAAAAGCAAAAAGTACCGGTGTTTTGGGTACCTGGCATATTAATAATTTTTATTTTAATTTGAATTATAAGCACTATAAAGGTGATAATCTTCAACAGCATAATATCTTTTCTAAATTTTTCTATACGTTGCCCAATAACCATTCTTTATCGTTAAAAGGTCATTGGTTTAGATATGAAGAAAAAAAAGAAGAAAAAACTTCTTTTTTTCTCGTCTATACTGTTCCATGGGGAATACCGGTAAAGAAAAGAGAATTTATTGGAAGTGTTAAAGGAAAGGTTTATGACGGAGAAAAAGGGGAAAAGGTGCCGATTGTTAATGTAATTTTAAGAATCAACGGAGCAACGGCAATTACCGATAAAAAAGGCAGATTTGTCTTTCCCTCACTTAAACCGGGAACTTGTTTTTTAATGATAGAGAATAGTTCTATCGGATTGAATCGCCTGGCAGATAAAAAGTTACCTATTAAAGTCATAGTAAAAGGAGGAGAGGTTACTAAGATTAAAATTGGGATAGTAAATTCCGGTACTATTTCAGGAGAAGTAATATTTTTTGCTAGTAAAAAGAAAAAAGATAAAATTTTAAAAGATAACGTTTTTTTAATTGGGTCAGAACAAACTGATTATCTGCAAGGGAGTGATAAAAATAATTTAAGAGAAAAAAAAGCTCTAAGTAATGTACTGGTAGAAATTAATAATGACCGGGAAATTTTTAGAGAAAACACGAATGAAAAAGGGGAGTTTTATTTTAAGAATATAAGGCCTGGAAAATGGACTTTAAAATTTTATGACTACAATTTACCTGCATATCATTATTTTGAAAAAAACGAATTTCAGATTGAATTGAAACCGGGAGAAAAGCGGCAGTTTGTGATAAAAGTTTTACCTCGATTTAGGTCGATTAAAATTATTGACGAGGGAGAGATAAGATAGAAATTGAATATACACAAAGAAAAGAAATGATAGTCCATTCATTTTATCAGGATATGCTAAGAAAATGATTATTTTAACGGGCCATAAATAACACTGCTGCCAAACTTAAACCAATACTTACTTTGGTAAGTATTTTATCATCTTTGTCCATTGTGTAGTTTGCTTTTTTTGAATTTTTATTGGACGTAAGAGAAGTTTTAGAATATTGGTTGATAGGTTTTTGCTTGGCCAGACTGCGTTTGACTTCCTTGTTTATAATTTTTTTGAATGTAGATGATTTTTGAATAATTTTGGAAATTTTATTTTCGTTAATTGGCGAATATGGTTTATCCAAAAGGCTTAGTTTGTCTTTTAGCATAGAAAGTTCTTTGTTTATTTTTGCAATTTGGTAGACGCTAACATTTTTTCTTTTTATTGTATTTTTCCCTGTGGGTTTTATGTTTTGTATTTTGTTTAATTGTGTTTTTAAGATAGAAAGTTCTTTGTTTATTTTTGTAATTTGGTAGCTGCGAACATTTTTTCCTTTTGTTGTATTTTTCCCAGTGGGTTTTGTCTTTTGTATTTTGTTTAATTGTGTTTTTAGGATCAAAAGTTCTTTGTTTATTTCTGTAATTTGTTCCACACTAACGTTTTTAACATCTTTTGTTGTTGTTTTTTCTTTGGGTAAAGATTTTGTGTTGGACATTCTATTTAGTTGTGTTTTTAGGCTGGTGATTCTTTTTATTAATACTTTTTGGTATTCCAATAATGTTTGATTAAGTTTATTGTATTCATGTAAAGCTAAAAGTAAGTCTTCTCTGGTAACAGTAGCTGTGGGACGAAAATAACCGCTACCATATTTGTTTATAAATTTGTTTAATATTTTCTGATTGTCAAAATCGTTAACTGCTTTTTTTACTGCCGGGCGTACATCTTTATACTCTTTTGCGTAAACAACGGAATTTAAAAGAAAAGTACATAATACGGTAAAACCTGATATAAGTAATTTTTTTTTCATTTTACTCCCTCCATTAAAAGAATTCTATAATTAAAGAAATTCTATGTTTATTTCCTAATCGATAAGAACCGAAGGCATAATCTATTTGAAAACTATGCTCTAAAATATTTACTTTAGCTCCGGTACCTATTGTCCAATTAATATGATTGTTTATGTCCGATATGTTTCCGTATCTATTTTCAAGAGCGAGTTCGTCTATCCCGGCTCTTAAACTTAATAAAGAGATTTTAGAAGATGGTAATAAATAATTAAACTCGGCACCCAGATGAGTACATAATGGTTGTTTTTGGGTTTGTATCAAATCCATAAGGCCTATTATTGAGGTTAATTTTTTCTTTAAAAATTTATAAGAAGTGCCGACTTTAATTTTTAACGGGCTCTTATCCTTGTGTCCGTTGTCCCATTTTAATTTTATTTCGTTTTGGAGGAGAAGTCCTAATTTTAAATCCTGGTCAAGGGAATAAATTAAACCGGCATCCAATCCATAGCCTATAGCGGAAGCATCTTTTACTTTAGTGAATTTTTGGGTTATTAATTTAAAATTTCCACCTACTAAAAAATTACCGGACCCCAATGGCCGGCCGTAAGAAATTAAGTAGGCATTTTCCCGGTCACTAAGTGTATCTCTTATTATTTCTCCGGAAGTATCCATCCATGTATAGGGAATATTATTCAGTCCACAGTGAATCCAGCTAATGGCAAATGAACCGCCTATTGTTCTTAACCCAATTTTATCTGCGGGTAGTAAAATACTGAGAAATTGATATTTAGGGGTAATGTCTTCTATGCCGTCCCATTGGCTGCTTGCCAGGGACTGAATCATAGTGGTTAAAGCTATCTTGTCGGATGTTCCCAGTCCGGCGGGGTTCCAGTATGCTGCAGTAGCATCATCACTAACAGCAGTAAAAGCTCCTCCCATACCAAGTGCACGTGCACCAACACCGATATTCAGGAAAGCCGCTGCGTTTGTTCCTGCCCGGCAGGGTTGGGTTGCAAAGAAAAAAATACAGAATAAGGGAACTATGCCGATTAGATTTTTTAATTTCATTTTTATTATCCTCACTTTCTGAATATAGCTAATGATTTGTATTTTCTATGTTCACCGGATACATCTTTGGCTATAATTTCACATAAATAAATACCACTGGCTAACTTTTGATTGGCGTAATTGGTTCCTTTCCACCGGTCATTAATATGTTCCCCTACGGTTCGTTCTTGTTCTTTAATTAATGTTTTTATTAATTTTCCTCCCAGATCATAGATATTGATAGTTATTCGGGCTTGATGGGATAGGACATATTTTATTACAATTTCCTCCTTATAAGGGTCAAAAGGACTGGGGTAAGGAATTAAATCTACAATTGTTTTTCTTTTTACTGTAAATATTGCTGATTGTGTACAGGATTTGGGTTCTTTATAACCCACATCTTCAACATAAATAGTTACGAGATATCTTTTTCCTGTCTCTAATGCTGTTTCTTCGTATCTATATGAAATTGAATTTCCATTTGAATTGTAAATTTCAGGATGTTCGGATGCTCTAATCTCAATGACATTACTACCTTGATATTCATCGATGGTCATTGTTAATGAATTCAGGTTGATTCCCAACCCTTCATCAGAAACGGTAGATTGAATGAGCGGATGAATGCCGGTATAACCGTTATTACCGGGTTGTAAAATAGTAATTTGAGGAGCTTGATTAATCTGAATATTTATTTTGTACATCCCCGAATAAGGGGTTTCGCTTTTAATTCTCCATTGAATATAATTATTGCTTCCTTCTTCAAAAAAGTCTTCATTCCCATAAGTTTGATCAGGGATAGTAATTTTAAAGCGGATTTGGGTTGGTGAATAGGTATAATCAACAGTTGCATTATCTCGCCAATTATGCCAGTTTTCATTAGCATAACCACTATTTGATATGCGGTATTCGATATCATTAGTATTTATGACTACATCACACGTAGCAGTGATTAGACAGGTTACAGTAGTAGTGTTTTGACATTCAGATGAGAGAGGGGATTGGTCGGTAAAATTAATTTCAGCATGGAGTAAACCATGGTTGAATATTAATAATAAAAAAAATAAACACATTTCTTTTAATATCAAAATTACCTTCTTAAGCACAGATTGTTCCTCCATTTATATTACAGGAAA
>JAUVLC010000093.1 GCA_030595925.1 Clostridia bacterium
GAATTGGTAAATTAATTGGTGAAAAAGGTATTAAAATAGGTGTCGGGAAGAAAAAAAATTGAAAAATTGAACACGATTTTTTAATGAGGAAGTTTTTTATCAATTCAAAAACCAAAAAGTGCTACAACGCAAATAGCTCAACCATTTTTAAGCTAATTACAAATTTTAATATCCCCCCAAACGCCCATCCTGTCATTTTTAATTATTATTACCCCTTTTATTCCCTCTATTTTTTGGGCTAATTCTATTCCTCCCACAATGTCTAATTCGGTTTTTATGATATTTCCAATTGCCGTAGCTGAAGCATCAGCTAAAATAGCAGAATGAGAACTAACCACAACTGCATCCGCTTCCCCTAAACTCAAAGAATGCCCCGTTGTCCCGGAAGAAGTACAAATTCCCATGGGCGTTTTTTGAGGTAAGATTTCTATCGCAATTTTTTTACCAAAAGACGGACTTCCGCTATAAATACCAATACGCCTGATTTTTACTGTTTTTATAAATATATCGCCTCCGTTTTCTATAATTACCTCCGGGGAATAATTTAATAAATCTTTTCCTACAAATTCAGCTATTGCCCCGGCTACCGCCGCCATAGGACCAACCCCTGCTTTTTTAGCTGCTTCCGCCATTTTTTCTACAATAAACGGCACGTTCCCTTTCAGAGAAACAGGCTCAAGACTATTTTTAAAAGATGGATTACCAGCAATATATTTCTCCAGAATTAAACGATATTTAGAAACAGCTTTGAATGTTTTTTTTTCTAAGTTTTTTTGTGCACGAATATACAAATCACTTTCCTTTATTACAACATTACAGGAAATTAAATCTCTATCTTCACACCAATAACGGTAAAATTTCATTTTAATTATCCCTTTTATTTTTCAAGTACATATCTAATTTTTTTTAATTAGTCGTCAACAAAAATGCTTCTTTTCCCCCATTTGTTGTTGCTTTGATAATATTATACATAATAAAAAAACTCTTTCAAGTAAAAACCAAATTTTTGATTGAAGGATTACCGGAAATATGTTATATTCAAAAGGAACTTTTGTCTTCAATTGAATTGAAACTTGAAAACCCGGATTTTATTGATAGTATAAGGAGAAATTAATGACTAAAATGGTTTTTAAAAATTATAACGGAAACTATCAACTAAGTATTCAAAATGCCGAAGACTTAGAAAAAATTCAAACTCTTGACGAGAATTGCTGGGTTGCCACCAGTATTCCCATCGACAATCTTAATTGTGATGCTTTATTTACCGGATATGTAGATACCGACCATAACGGCCGAATACGAACTGATGAACTAAAAGAAGCTCAGAGATGGCTCTTTCATCTTCTCAAAAACAGGGAAGATATGGGCAATGATGTATTAAAATTAAGCAACATTGACACCACTCACCCTGAGGGACAAAAATTACACAGTGCCGCCAAATTAATTCTCCACAATCTAAATTCTTCCAATACCGAAGAAATTACCCTTCATCAGCTACAAAATATACAAAAAATTATGGCTAATGGGATAAATAACGGTGACGGAATCATCCCCCCCGAAGCAATAGATGACCATGAAGCGGCACAATTTCTTAAAGTAATAATCGAAACAATGGGCTCAGTAATAGACGCCAGCGATAAAGTCGGTATTACCAAAAATCATCTCGATGAGTTTTTTCAGGAAGCAGAAGCTTATCTTAAATGGGAAGTAGAAGGTGAAATTCCCCAGGGGAAAGAAACAACAGAGATCATGCCCTGGGGAAAAGCGACTACAGATGCTTACCAAATATTTATTGCTTTAAAAGAAAAAGTTGAAGAATATTTTAGAGAATGCTCCCTGCTTGCATTTGACCCGCAAGCCGCTGAAAAAATAAAACTCCGGCAGGAAGAAATAAATAAGCTTAATTCTACTAATAATGTTGATATAGAATCGTGGCTTAAAACTGCTCCTTTAGCTTTACCCGGGACAGATGGGATTCTGAATCTGGAAGGAAAAATCAATCCTGCATACAAAAATTGTCTGTCTGAATTAAAAGAAAAAGTACTCAAACCCGCTCTGGGAAAATCAATAAACCAACTGAATCAAAATAAATGGAACAAAGTAAAAGCAATTCTTCTCCCCCATCTAAAATGGCTGGAAAATAAACAAGGAGCACGGGTGGAAAAGTTAGGAAGTAATAAACTTAAATCTTTTATTGACGGACCATATAAAAAACAATTGAGCCAATTCATGACCGAAGACAAAGCCGTAGCGGAAGAATTAGCACAGATACATAATGTTGAAAAACTTATTATTTATCAAAAATGGTTATTAGAATTAGCTAACAATTTGGTGAGTTTTTCCCCTATTTACGATCCGGATACCCATTCCCTTTTTGAAATGGGCACATTAATAATAGACGGCAGAGCATTAACCTTTACCATAAAAGTCAACGACAGGCAAAAACATAAAATTATAGCAAAAAACAGCTATATTTATCTTCTTTATGTAGAAATTAGCCGCAGACAGGATAAAGAAAATAAGTTTGAAATTGCCGCAGCAGTAACTACCGGCGAAGCCGGGGGATTACGTATAGGTAAACGAGGTATTTTTTTGACTATCGATGGACAAGAGTGGGATGCAGAGGTAACAGATATTATTGTCAATCCCATTAGCCTCTGGGAATCAATCAAAGCTCCTTTTCAACAATTAGCTATTTTTATAGAAAAACAAATAGATAAATTTAATAAAAGCCAGTATACTGCATTAGAAAGCGGTCTTGGTAAAGGTCTTTCCAACATAGGAAAACCGGCCGGCGGCAATTCATCAACAGCGATGCGGGATTTATTACTGGGAGGTGGTATTGCCGTTGCTGCTCTGGGTTCGGCTTTTGCCTATATTACCAAAGCTCTTTCACAGGTAAAAATCATCCATGTTATTGCTACCATATTGGGAATAACGGCAATAATCATTATCCCCAGCATCATTATGGGATTTCTGAGATTACGGCGCAGAAATATGTCGGTTGTTTTGGAAGCATCCGGTTGGGCAATAAATACGCCTATGCGATTAACCGTAAAATTAGGAAGAATTTTTACCCGTAAAGCATTTTTTCCTAAAGATGTTTATAAAATAAGGAAAGATATTATAGAAGGTTTTGCCCGAAAAGTCGGCTATCGTTCTTTCAGCTTCCGCAGAGTTTTAATTATCCTTTTGATTTCCATTCCTCTTCTCTGGCTGGTCATCCGGATAATTATCCATATCCTTTATCGACCCCTATTATTATACTAGAATTAGGAGTTTTAAATTCTTGACCATGTTTAAGAATAAACCAGAAAAAACTTGCCACAAACAAAATAACTACAATAAAAATAGTTAACATTCTATTAATTCCTAAATAAATATTTAAAAGGTAATATAAAGCTAACATACCAAAAAAACTTAAAAATAAATTCATTCTTCCCCCCTTTTTTTTAAAAAAGTAATGTCGAAAATATCCAATCTTACCTCGGCAAAACCTGAATAATTCATTCCTGCCTGTGCGGTGCACGCAGACAGGTATATTTGTATAATTGTAAACTATTTTTTGCTATTCGCCATTCACAATCTTTTGTCTGTTGTCCTTTGTTGTCAGTTTGTAGTTGCCTGATTTATCAGGCATGCCCAATACTTCGATTACTCTCAGCACAAGTTCATTGGGCAAATATATTGATTGTGACACAATATAATGTAGTTGCATTTTTGTTTTTATCTTAGTCTTTTAACGTCTTTTAACTTTGTGCCTTTGTGCCTTTTTTTATCTGTTGTTTTTCGTTTTGAACTTAGGATTTAGTATTTATCTTTGTTGTTTGCAGTTGCCTCATTTATGAGGCTTTCTTTTGAATTTAGGATTTGTCTTTTATTTGTTGTCTATGGACTATCGACTGTGGACTATGGACTGTCTTTGCCTGTCTTTATCTTTTATCTCTTCTTATTTTTCTTTGGGGAAACAGAATTAATACGCCTCTTTTTTTTTGTTCGTATTTTACGCCAATGGAAAAACGAAATCATCCCAATAACAATAATTACCACCACACCAGGTGCTATAGCTCCAATTTTCTCTGCAAATTTAAACACATAATCAAACCCAAAAGACCAGGAAAAAGCACTTAACACCATTGAAAAAAATACTACCGCTAATATCACACGAGTACGCATACCAACAAGATAACCGATTATTGCTCCCACTAAAGAACCGGTCATAGTAAACGGAACCCAGACAAACAAACCTAAACCTAAAATTCCATACCTTTCTACTTTAGCCTGATTTCTTTCAGCCATCTTTCTGGTAGATTTAAAAATATTGCCAATAATCTTTATTTTTATTAATTTATGATAATAATGCACAAACAAAGGATAAAAGATAAAAAGCCAAATCGTATTAATTATAACGGAAATAAAAGCAACCAGTATATGTGACATCCCGGCACCCAGTCCCATACAAATACTCGCTCCCCTGCCGGCAAGAACATCTAAGGCAATCATTGGTAAAATTTTTTCCAGTAATTTTATTCCAATTAACTGAAAAAACGAAAAAAGTATTATTATCCCAACGAATAAAACACTGCCCACAAAAAAAATAAGTCCTTCATCCGTTTTAAAAAACCCAGGCTTCTTTTCCATTATTCTCCCCCCTTTACTATCTGATAGTATATCAAATAATCCGGGAAAGGGTCAAGGGTTTAAAGCTCAAAAGACAGCTTTAATTCCTCCGTAAAAAGCTGCTCCGGAAACACTATAGCCAACAATTTCCTGATATTTGCGATCAAGAAGATTATTGATTTTTACAAAAACTTTAAGGCTTTCGGTTAAATCATAAGAAGTAACAATATCAACCAGAGCATACTCCCCCAAAGTAGCTCGCTCAGGGGAAAACCCTACAAAATAAATATCTTTATATTCACCTATATAAGAAACATTTAAATTAACATTTCCTTTTTGTAAAAAGTCCCAATTAATATTAAGATTGCTCTGGCTTACCGGACGCCTCAACAATTCCAACTTAGTTTCTTTATCCTCAGTCTGGGTATAAGTATAATTAAGCTTTACCTTTAAACCCTCCAGAGGTTTAATTCCCATTCCTACTTCAAAACCATCTGTCCAGGCGTTACCGATATTTTTGTATTCCCAGGTATAAGTATCCATATCAATCATATTTTCAAAATCATTGTGAAAATAGCTCATTTCTAAAGAAACTTTTTCTTCCAACAATCCCTGTTCCACTCCTAAATCATACCCTTTACTTTCATCCGGTTTTAATTCTGTATTTCCATAATATGAGTAGAGTTGAAAAAGGGAAGGAGCTTTAAAACCCGTTCCCCAATTTATTTTCAGACGGGTATTCGTTTCAGTAATAAAATAAGCACAGGAAATCTTATAATTTAGCTGGGTTCCAAAAAGTTCATGTTCATCTGCTCTTAAACCCAGGGTGGTAAATAATTTATTACCTATTCTACACTGATTTTGCAAATAACCAGCAGTATTTTTTATACTCTTTTCACTGAAATCACTACTATAAGTTCCTTCCTGGGAAGAAGAGCCCTTTTCTTCTTCCCATTCAAAACCAGCGGTTAGTGTGTTTATTTTGCTTAATAAAAAATTATTCTGCCATTCTATTTTTTTATTTTCCCCTTTATACCAGCTGGTTAAATCATCCGTTGTATCTATTATATCTTCCTTATCGCGATAATTTCTTTCCATATTTAAAAAGGAAAGGGATAATTTATGGTCCCATCGGGAAGAAAGTAATTGCTTAAACCCTAACTTAGAAGTTAAAACTTTCCGGTCAGATGTATGATTAGGATCATCATCATAGCCGCCATCATCAACATCAATTTTAGCCTCTGTATAACGCAAACTTAAATCCAATTCACTTTTAGCTGCTAAATTAAATCCTAAACGCGAGGAAATAGTAGTATTTTCAAAACCATCTTTTTCCAAATCTAAAGTTTCACCGGCTACCCTGTCTGCTTTAGAAATACCTTCAGAATCCAGTCGGGAAAGAGAGAGAGAATAATTCACTTTTTCTGTTCCTCCTCTCACCCCTACAGACTCGCTAAAAGTATCATCGGTTCCTATTGAACCTGAAACTTCTATCTTTGCCTTTCCCCTTCCTTTTTTAGTAATAATATTAACTATTCCTCCTATAGCATCTGAACCATAAAGAGTACTTTGCTGCCCACGAATAACTTCAATCCGTTCAATATTATCTGTAGTCAAACACCCAAAATCAAAAGATCTATCAGTCCCCATAGGATCATTCACTTCTACCCCGTCAATCATTACCAGAGTATAACCCGGCTTTGAACCCCGCAAATAAATGGAAGCCGTCCCTCCAAACCCGGAACACTGTAAAATACTCAATCCCGGCACATCTCTTAATAAATCCAATACCGTCCCTTTACCTTTTTCGATAATCTCTTTTTCGGTAATTACTGTCACCCAAGTCCCTATTTCGTCTTTTGAAACATTTGTTTTAGTTGCACTCAACACAACATCGTCAAAATCATATTCACCTGCCCCTTTTTCTTCCTGCGCCCAACTACCCTGCGATAAAGTTAAAAACAAAATAATTACTGCCATTCTTCGTAAAAAACACTTCATTTTTCTTTCCTCCTTATATTTCTTTGTTTTAAGTTTTGAATTTAGAGTTTTGAATTTTGGATTTTGAATTTGTCTTTAGTCTTTGTCTGTCATTCCTGCGGAAGCAGGAATATAGTATTTACTTTTTTGCTTTTTTCTTTTAACTTTGTGCCAGTCTGTGTCTTTGTTTTTTTGTAGTTAACTTATAATTCGTAACTAATAACTTATAACTGTCGTTTCTGTGCCTTGATGCCTTTGTGCCTGTCTTTCGTCTTTCGTCTTTAGTCTTTCGTCTTTAGTATTTGTTTTTATCTGTTTCTTTGTCTTTGTTTTTTTATGTTTGTCATTCCTGCGGAAGCAGGAATCTATAGTTATTTTTTTGTTTGTAGTTGCCTCATTTATGAGGCGTTCTTTAGCATTTATTCTTTGTCTGTTGTCTATGGACTGTGGACTATCGACTATGGACTTTTGTTTCTTTTTTTGTCTCTGGACTGTATTTTTTCGTCTTTCTTCTTCAGATACTATCAAGATGTGCGGCTTTAAAGAAAAAGGATTTTTTTCTACTACCACTACTGTCTTATATACTTTTTCTATCAAAGAATAAGTTAATACTTCCTGTGGAGTTCCTACCTTACAAATCTTTCCGTAATTAATCATTATTAACCGGTCTGAATATTCACTGGCTAAATTAAGATTATGTAACACCACAATTACCGTAAGGCCTAATTCCCGGGTCAATTTCCTTATCAAGTCTAAAATTCCCACTTGATGAGTAATGTCCAGATGAGCTATGGGCTCATCCAGCAAAAGCAATTTTGGCTCTTGAGCTAAGGCCCGGGCAATAAATACTAATTGTTTTTCTCCCTGGCTTATTTGAGTTACCAGTTGATTTTTCAACTTAAATGTATCAGTTAATCTCATATATTTTTCAGTAATTTCTTTATCTTTTTGGGTTTCCATAAATTGTAATTTTGCATAATAAGGAATCCTTCCCAAAAGAACAAATTCTTCCACGGTCATTATCCCTGCCCGGCAATCTTGAGAAACAACAGCTACTTCTCTCGCCAATTCCTTAAAACCCATTTTGTCTATACTCTTTCCTTGCAGAATAATTTCACCTTGCTTAAATTTAAGCACTCTGGTTATCGCTTTAAGCAAGGTAGTTTTTCCGGAACCATTAGGTCCGATTATTCCCATTAACTCTCCGTGTTTTACCTCAAAATTAATCTTTTTAAGCACAGATTTTGTCTCGTATCCACAACTTAAGTTTTTTATTTCCAGCATTATCTCTCCTCACATAAATTAAAAACAAAAAAGTAAATAATAGATTCCTTCTTCCGCAGGAATAACAGACAAAGATTAAAGACAAATTAAAAATTTCCTCCTTACTGACTGGCGGACTGTCGCTTTGCGCCAGCAAAACAAAAAAATAAAGGTAAAATGTGTTTCGAACGATATAGCAAATTTTAGCAGAAACAAGCGTTAAAAAAATGGAACTGTCTGAGCAAAGCGAGTTTTTCATTTTTAGCTTGTTTTTGCGTGCCCATAGGGTAAAATTATGCGTCTAGAGAGAAACATTTTTTGCCTTTATTTTCCCCGTTCCCACCTTATCCGCCTCAGGCGGAGCGAGACTGTCGCTCCGCTCCAGCAGTCAATAGTCCATAGATTACAAACAAAGACAGGCACAAAGTTAAAAGATAAAAGCAAACAAAAGTCCATAGTCAATAGTCCACAGTCCATAGATTACGGATAAAGACTAAGATAAAAACAAAGAATAAATTCAAAATTCAAAGACACAGATAAAGACGAAAACAAAAAAATAACTATAGATTCCTGCTTCCGCAGGAATGACAGACACAAAAAAACAAAGACAAATAAACAGATAAAAACAACAAAATAAGGGTAAAATTATGCATAAGAGAGAAAAACATTTTTTGCCTTTATCTCTCGTTCGGGTGAACGCAAGGGTTCCCCCTACAACAACAACCTTCCGCTCATGAACTTCCCAAAACAATTTGTTTTTTATTTAACGCATAAACAAAAAGAACGCCCCCCAATATTCCGGTAATTACTCCTACGGGTAATTCCAGGGGAGAAATAACCGTTCTGGCGATAGTATCGCAAAAAATCAGGAATCCTGCCCCGGAAAGAAAAGAACTAATTAAAAGAATTCGATGATCCCCTCCTACGAACATTCGCATAAAATGAGGTACAAGCAATCCAACAAAACCAATGATCCCGGCAACTGCAACACTAAAACCCGTAAGTACCGAAGCCAAAAGGAAAAGCAGCCGTTTGTTTTTTTCCACATTTATACCTAAATGCAAGGCTTCTTCTTCTCCCAAGGCAAAAGCGTTAAGCGTCAAACAAAAAAAATAACTAACAATTAATCCGAAAATAGAAATCATAAGTGATAATTTTACCAGCAAAAAATTTGGTGTTTCCAGAGAACCCATTATCCAAAAAATAATTCCGTGCAAATTTTCCGTATGAGAAACAGCCATAATCAGCATAATTAAGGAAGAAGCAATAAAACTAACCATTACCCCTGTAAGTAGAAGTGATTGAATTCTTAATCTGCCGTCTTTTATGCTTAAAGCGTAAACCAGTAAAATCATTCCTGCCGCCCCAAAAAATCCAAATAAGGGTAAAAAATAAACGGTAATCCGGTTTAATCTAAGAACAATATTCAAGCATACCCCTAATGCCGCTCCACCTGAAATACCCAGGGTATATGGCTCAACTAAGGGATTACGAAACATCCCCTGCAGTAGGACACCAGCCAGACTCAGCGCTCCCCCAACCGCAAAACCCAGCATAATACGCGGCAGGCGAATATCGAAAAGAATACTGTATTCAGTCGTTCCTCTTCCTTCAAAAATTAAAGCAATAATTTTCCCAAGAGAAATACCGGTCGAACCGACACAAAGAGAAAAAATACTTATACTCACAAGGCCTGCACACAAAATAATTATCCATCCCATCCA
>JAUVLC010000187.1 GCA_030595925.1 Clostridia bacterium
CTTTTAATAGTAAAATCTTTTTATCGTTACTTTGCTCTGATTTTATGCTGGTAGAAGTTACCGGAATGACTGGTAAAGGTAAAACGGAACTGGTGGTAAATTAAAACCGGAATGACTGGTAGAAGTTACCGGAATAGGCACTTCATCCCGTTACCTGTTGAGTTTTTAAGATTATATGGTGGTGATGTCACAACCAAGTCAACACTATCATCAGGTAATTGCTTCATAACATCAATAACATTACCACAAATAAATTGATTTACGAAATCATCAGGATAATGTAACTTTTTAATTTTTGTCATTTGTTTCCTCTTGCATCTAATCATCCTTTTCACACCTAACATTATATATTATCTGGTTACTCTATTTTCACAAAACTACACTACAATATTGTAGAAAAAAAGGGGGTTAGTGTCAAGTCTTTTGGGGTGGTAGGCAATAGGGAATGGTCTTAAGATAATAAGTTAATATGCTTTTTTTAAATATTCTCTCTTTTATCAGTATACTTATTGCCAGCTGCGTACATTTGAGTCTTTCAACCATAAACTTTCCCGTTATCTCCAACTCTTTATTCGCAATGAAAACTAAAATTGTAAATATAAAAACTATTATTAAAAAAATCCCTGATAATAGAATAAAAGTAAATCCCACTATTTTACCCAAAGCATACCTAATATTATGTGTTCTATTCATAAATGCAACTAAATTTTACCGCGTTTTCTTCTGTTAGAATGTATCTTTTTATGTTTCGCTTTTGAGACAACCTGAGTATTTTTAGGAGTGGTTTTTCCACCTTCTGCAACTGGCTTTACATGATGTAATTCTTTACTTTTTGGCAACTTTCCGCTTGGATGCCCTTTAGTTTTAATAACTTTCTCCACTTTTTTAGGCGATCTTTCTTTTTTCACCTGTGTTTTTGTTACTTTACCTTTTTTCATCCCTTTGCTCCTTTCTATTTTTTTTATATTCAACACACATAACGTTTGAGCTCACCGAAATTTTTACGTAGCGGCAAAGCCGCGAAGTAAAAATTTCGGTGCAGCGATTTGTTATAACATTTTATTTTGTTACTATACTTTTAAAAGCAACTGTCGTTGCAATATTTTGTAATTGTTCATTCTTTGTTTTTTCAATCAATTCTAATAGTGTTATTATTCTTGCATTTGTTGTAACCTTCCTAAAATTTAAGGCCAACTCCTTATAACAAGTCTTGCATTCTGTAAATTGTAATCGTGAGGCAAATTCTCGATCTTTGGGTAAAATACAAAACTTAACAATTTCTTTGTCTTGGAATTTGTTTATCATTTCTTCATAATAAGTATATGCTAAATTAGAAACCCCATGACCATTTCCAATAAAACACATGATAACGGTTTTTACATATTTAGCACGTAGTTCTTTGGGTATTGCACCACTAGAGGGTATGTATTTATTCAATAATCTTGCATGAGCTGGCTCTGTATAAAAATTGTCAAAACCAGTATGAGCTTCATACAAATTTTGTACGGCTTGGTCAAATTCTAGTTGGAAGGTATCTGACGGTAAATAAACAAGTCCTTCAACAAAATCAATAAATTCTCTTGCATAATCACGACACTGAATTTCAGCGTTTGCCGAAAAAGTTTTATATTTAATTCCTATCTCATATTTGACATCATCCGTGGATATTTTCCAAGATTGCTTTGCAATAAGCTTGAGATTGTTTCTAATAGTTACAGATATATTCGGATCAGTATACATTCCAAAAATGGTTCTAAGAAAAGAGACCGCAAGGTCTTCTGGCAATAGAGACAATTCTTCAACTATAGGGTCAACATCTGTTGTATCTAATTGATGTGTTCTGATGTTATTTAATAATCTTTTTATTTCTATTGCTGACATTGATGGCTCTTTCGCTATGACTTCTTTAATACATGTTTCAAGCCAGGAAATTAGTTGTAACCCCGTAAGTTCATTTTGATTTGGGTGTGCGGCACTTGCCCAATTTCTCATATCCCTTATATAGTCAAGGTGCTTATACCCTAAATCTGAAAGTATTCCAGTATACAAACATCCTTTTATTAGTTCCCAATCATCCAGATTTTTAAGGTCATCCCGGTTTTTGAATTTTTTCAATCTATTTTGATCTGTAATTGTACTGCTGTAAAAATAATCGAGATCAAACAAAGCCACTTTTTTTCTCAACGCTTTGACTGTTTCATCCCAAACAAAGTTTAACGCAGCATCGAATAAGCCGGCCCCAACTGCAGCAACAAATTTAGAAAGATATATAGATTTTCCTTTTATCAATGGGTCAAGTTGGTTTATTACGGATTCAAGGTTTAGTATTACTTTTTTTCGTTCATCAATAGGAACTAATACTTTTTCTTGTGGTAGCCCCAAAGTAACAAGATAGTTTTTTAGACCATTCTCGTATTGAACAACACTTTTATCAATATGTATATCTTCTGGATTAATTATTTCTTTTTTTTTCATTTTTCCTCTTTTTTGGTTATAACATTATATATTATCTGGTTACTCTATTTTCAGAAAACTACACTACAGTATTGTAGAAAAAAAGGGGGGTTAGTGTCAAGTTTTTTGGGCGGTAGGCAATAGGGAATGGTCTTAAGATAATAAGTTAATGTGCTTTTGTTTAAGTATTCTTTCTTTTATCAGTATACTTATTGCCGGCTGCGCATATTTGAGTCTTTCAACCATAACCTTTCCCGTTATATCCAACTCTTTATTCGCAATGAAAACCAAAACAGCTTTTGCTTCTTTTTCTATATTTGTTTAGTCCCTTTTAAGCAAATTTTTTAGCTTTTATTAAAATTACT
>JAUVLC010000176.1 GCA_030595925.1 Clostridia bacterium
GAATTGGTAAATTAATTGGTGAAAAAGGTATTAAAATAGGTGTCGGGAAGAAAAAAAATTGAAAAATTGAACACGATTTTTTAATGAGGAAGTTTTTTATCAATTCAAAAACCAAAAAGTGCTACAACGCAAATAGCTCAAAAAATAAAAAGCTTGACAAAAAGGAAAAAAGTGATATTCTTATGATGACAGGAAAATGACATATAGTTTTTTAAGTTTTAATTGAGAAAGGCAAATTCGTTGTAAAGCGAAGACGCAAAGCCGTGGGCCGCTATTTAATGATAGAGGAAGCCGGGTTACCGAAAATTAAAATAGATCGGTAATCCGGTTTTTTTTATTGATATGTTATTTTTAAAAAAGGAGGAGAGAAAAAAATGTTATGGATAAAAAATGGTTTAAATGAGAAAGGGTTGGCTTTACCGATGGTTTTTTTAATGGCTGTTGCTTTTGTTCCATTAACTATAGGATTAGTGTTTCTTTCAAGACAAGAGGGCAATATAGTAAGAAAAAGTAAAGTTTCTGTTCAAGCGGATCAACTTGCTGAAGGGGCGGCACATAGAGGATTAGTGGAATTAAAAAAGCGCATAAATGAAGATTTAAAAGAAAACCTGTATGCAAATTATTATGCTCCTGATGAAATAAAGGCTTATACGATTAATCCAATGAATTTTATTAAAGATTGTCTGGTTAATTCTGCTTCGACAGATAAATTTCATATTGGAGAGACTTCTGCAACTCTTACTTTTACGGAAGCATTAGAAACAGGAAGTTACAACACTACGATTGCTATTAGTACTACCCAGGCTCCTGTGTGGGATCCGGGTGGAGGATCTACAGGAAATCCTACAGCCCATTTTTATTTTAAATATCAAATAATGGCAGATAGTACAGTAAGAAACGAGACCAATAATGATGAAACTTCTGTCCTTGTAGTAGATTCGCTTAGTCCCAATGCTGTTCGTTCCGATGGTGAATTTGAGTTAAAAATAAAAAAACTAAGTCTTATCCGGTATAATCTTTTCTGCGATAAGAGAGAGGCCTATGAGTATGCTGCTCTCTATCGTTGGGAATCTTTTATGGGACCGGTTCATTATAATGACGAGCTTTATTTCTATGGAGATATATTTGATGGTAGTAGTGCTGTTTTTGGAGATGAGGTTACCTCTGCTATACCGAGGGCTTTTTTTTATTGTCATACAACTAGTGGACCTACCGAGATGACCGGAAGGCTGTTGGGTAAAGACGCAGATTTCCACGACAATGGGGATGGAATACCTGGTCCAGGGGATGTGAGGCCTACTTATAACGGTGGGAGACCTGATAGGAATGTGCCAAGGATTGAGCTGCCTTCTTCCGTTCAAATGGAGGGTCAACAGAGAGTTGCTCTTGGCTTAGCAAGAGGAGTTGACATTCCAGATTATGCAGATGGTGTTTATGTCGTTAACGATGGATTTAATGTAAATGGTGGTATTTATATTCAGGGAGATGTAAATAGTTTAATTATGGGTACAGAAGGCGGAGGGGACCATGCAGTATATACCATTGACCATATTGACGGGAATGAATATACAATTACAGTTAATATGCAAAGTGGCAGAACAGAGGTTAAAAAAGGTGGCGCTACTATTGGTAATTACGATGGAATTCTTAACGGAGTAATTTTTGCTAATGATGCAGAGATACGATCACTTTCCGGGGAGGTACAGGAAAATTCCCAGGTTACTATTGCCGCTACGAATAGAATTACCATTAATGATCATATTCAATATGCAGATAATCCTCTTACAAATCCGGATGCAGTCAATGTGCTTGGTCTTGTTTCCTGGGAGAATCATATTATAATTGGGACTTCAGCCCCAAATGACATTAATATCCATGCTTCTATAATGACGCCTAACGGAGAATTTAGGGTAGAAGATTATAGGAGTTGTGGTCTTCGGGGAGATTTAAATTTGTTGGGAGGGGTAATTGGAGATTCTAAGCCTGAACATTTAAGATTTAATTTGCGTACAGGGCAAATTACTTGCGGTTATCGTGACCAATATGTTTATGATACCAGGTTTAAAGATGGTGTGGCTCCCCCGTATTTTCCTACGACGGATAAATTTAAGATTGACGCTATTGATTTTAATACAGCACCAAGTTGGAGGCGACAGAAATAAAAATTTAACCAATAAAGGGGATTAATAATATCAAATTTATGTAACATAATAATAACATAGGGGACCTGCTTTCACTAAAGGACGAATATAGTCTGGCGTATTCTCTATCACAACTTTTTTCTCCTAAAGAGAAGGAACTATTTTTGAAAAAACTCAGAAAGGAAAAGTTATCAAAAACAGAAAGGGAGTATTTTTCTCGCGTTGTAAAGAAGAAATTATCGGCATTAGCTAATTCAGAACTCTATCGTTTAGCTCAGAAATTGTTATTAGAATAAATTAGGGAAAAAGGAACGGAGTTGCCTGTGTGCCAAGCAAAACGTAGGTATTTTTGCTGGGGAGGTTAAGATAAGCCGGGAAAGAAATAGGGACCCGCTTTTTCTTGCCTCTCCAGTCTAAGAGGTTGAATCCAAATAATCCTGCCCTGAGCACTTCGGCTTTGCTCAGTGTAAATTTTGTCGAAGGGTGAGTTTATCCTGAGGAGTAAAACGACGAAGGAAGTGCTGTTTGGGAAGTTTTTAAAAACTATCTTGTTGCAGGAGTTGAATTCAAATTAGCTATGTGGTATGTATATATCCTTAAATGTTCTGATAAAACTCTATATACAGGAATTACAACAAATTTAAGTAAAAGACTTAATCAGCACAATAAAGGAATAGGTTCAAAATATACATTTGCACGAAAACCAGTGAAATATATTTATTCAGAGAAATGTCTTGATAGATCATTTGCCACAAAAAGAGAAAAGAGCATACAAAGCTGGACAAGAAAGAAAAAAATTGAGTTAATTAAAAGCAAATCGTTGTAGGGGCCTCCATATTTTTTAGATTTTCACCAGAGTTTTTTAACGCTTCGGTTTTTAACGACGAAGCGTTTTTTTGTTATGGTATATCTAAAAATGTATTGATATATAAAAGACGACTATAATGTGCATATTCCGGAGTACTTCTACCACTAATTCCGGAAAACTTCTACCACCCATTCCGGTCAACTTCTACCACCTAATCCGGTAACTTCTACCAGTCCAAAAGAGCAAATCAACGAAATATAAAATAGCTTTTAATGCCGT
>JAUVLC010000102.1 GCA_030595925.1 Clostridia bacterium
GAATTGGTAAACTAATTGGTGAAAAAGGTATTAAAATAGGTGTCGGGAAGAAAAAAAATTGAAAAATTGAACACGATTTTTTAATGAGGAAGTTTTTTATCAATTCAAAAACCAAAAAGTGCTACAACGCAAATAGCTCAATTCGAGAAATATCAAGAATTAAGCTTATTGTTGAACTGTATTTATTGTTTTTTTTTGTGTGCCTGCTCCACCTCAGGAGGATAATACAGGTTATTTCTATGAACAAAGACTGTGTCATAACTCTGATTTTCATGTGGTAGTCGCAGGCTTTAGCCTGCGTTATCGTCAGAGCTTTTCCGCAGGCTAAAGCCCGCGACTACCAAAAAAGGGATTATGACACAGTCTGTTCGCGGGAATGACAACAATAAGATTTCAGCAACAAGCTCATATTTTATATTATTAAAACATAAAACAATTATTTATTTTTTATGCTAGATTATTTTTTCAGATAAGTTCTTTGTAATAATTTTGCAAAGATTTAGGTGGATTTTCGGCGTTCGTTACAGCTTGAATCCCTTCAATACTAGCCTGAGCGGCCATCAATGAAGTAATATAAGGAATTTTATATTGTATCGCTTTTATGCGAATAAAACTATCATCGTACTTACTGCTGCGTCCAACAGGGGTATTGATAATAAGATTAATTTCTTTATTTTTAATTGCATCGGTGATATTTGGTTTGCCTTCATGTAGTTTTTTTACCGTTACACTCTCTATCCCATTATCTTTAAGGAAACAGCTTGTTCCTCCTGTAGCATAAATATTAAACCCCATTTTCTTAAGCTGTCGGGCAATAGTCACCAAACCCTGTTTATCTTTATCAGCTACGGTTAAAAGGACATTCCCTTCCAGAGGAAGTTTAGTCCCTGCAGCTTCCTGCGCCTTATAAAAAGCAAGTCCAAAGGTATCAGCAATTCCCATAACCTCACCGGTAGCCCGCATTTCCGGCCCTAATAGCGGATCTACATCAGGAAACATATTAAATGAAAAAACAGCTTCTTTTACTCCGACATAAGGAAGTTTGTAGATTTTTAACCCTGGGAAATCTTTAATTTTTTTACCTAACATTACCTGAGTTGCTATACGGGCTATAGGAATCCCCGTAACTTTAGAAACAAACGGGACAGTACGCGAACCCCTGGGATTTGCTTCAAGAATATAGACTTTATCATCACAAATAGCATATTGGATATTCATTAAACCCACTACCTTCAATTCTTTTGCGATTTGAGCAGTATATTTTTCTATAGTCTTTAAACATTTTTCTTTAATCGTTCTTGTGGGAATAGCACAGGCAGAATCCCCTGAATGAACACCGGCCAACTCTATGTGCTGCATAATGGCAGCAACAAATGTTTCTTCACCATCGGAAAGAGCATCTACTTCTATCTCAATTGCCTGTTCAAGAAATCGGTCAATAAGCATTGGATATTCAGGACTAACCTCAATTGCTTTCTCGGCATACTTTAAGAGCATAGTTTCATCATAAATAATCTCCATACCACGACCGCCTAACACAAAAGACGGCCTCACCATCAGGGGATAGTCTATTTTCCCGGCAATAGCAATAGCTTTTTCCAACGAACGGGCTATACCACTTTCCGGTTGGGGAATATCAAGAATAACCATTTTCTCGCAAAATAGTTCTCTATCCTCCGCTAAATGAATACTCTCCGGTAATGTACCTAAAATTTTCACCCCATTATCTTCTAATTCCTTAGCAATATTCAAAGGAGTCTGTCCGCCAAACTGAACAATTACCCCTTCAGGCTTTTCCTCCTTATAAATTGCCAGAACATCTTCAACAGTCAGTGGCTCAAAATAAAGTCTATCGGAAGTGTCATAATCGGTAGATACCGTTTCGGGGTTACAGTTAACCATAATTGATTCATATTTTTCATCACGCAAAGCAAAAGCTGCATGCACACAGGTATAATCAAATTCTATTCCCTGACCGATTCTATTCGGGCCGCCCCCTAAAATCATTACTTTTTTATTTGACGAAACAGGAATTTTATCTTCAGTCTTAGCATTGTAGGTAGAATAATAATATGGTGTATACGCTTCAAATTCAGCCCCACAGGTATCTACCTGTCTGAATGTAGGAAAGATATTTTTCTCTTTGCGTAAATTGCGAATATAATTTTCATCTTTTTTTAAAAGAAAAGCTAACTGCCTGTCAGAAAAACCATATTTTTTTGTTTTCATTAATAAATCATAAGGAAAAATATCTTGATTGGAATAATTAGTAATCTCTTTTTCTAAATCGGCAATTTGTTTAATATTATATAAAAACCACTTATCTATTTTTGATAGATCATAAATTTCTTCTATACTAAAACCTTCATCCAAAGCACTTTTTATATAAAAAATCCTGTCCGGGGAAGGAATTCCCAGTTTTTTTGATATTTTCCCCCGGGTTAGAGATTTAAATTTTTTATCTAATCCATAACTTCCTGTTTCCATAGAACGCAAAGCCTTTTGCAGTGCCTCTTTAAATGTCCTTCCGATAGACATAACCTCACCTACTGCTTTCATAGAAGTAGTTAAAATATTATTCGCAGAAGGAAATTTCTCGAAATTAAAACGGGGAATTTTAACTACACAATAATCAATAGTCGGTTCAAAACAAGCAGGCGTCTTTTGAGTTATATCATTAGGTATTTCATCCAGAGTGTATCCTACGGCTAATTTAGCCGCTATTTTGGCTATGGGGAAACCGGTTGCTTTAGAAGCCAGAGCGGAACTACGTGATACGCGCGGGTTCATTTCAATAACTACCATTTTTCCGTCTTCCGGATTAACCGCAAACTGTACATTAGACCCCCCTGTTTCTACCCCAATTTCCCTGATTATTTTTATCGCCGCATTACGCATCTGTTGATATTCTTTATCAGTGAGCGTTTGGATAGGGGCAACAGTAATACTGTCCCCGGTATGAACTCCCATAGGATCTAAATTTTCTATCGAACAAACAATAATTACATTATCTTTTATATCCCTCATCACTTCTAATTCAAATTCTTTCCACCCAATTACCGACTCTTCTATCAATATCTCATTAATCAAACTACTATCCAAAGCTTTTATTGCCATTTCTTTAAATTCTTCAATATTATAAGCTACTCCTCCACCGGTTCCCCCCATAGTAAAACTGGGACGAATAATCACCGGAAACCCTATCTCTACTGCTACTTCTTCGGCTTCGCTTAAATTATACGCTTGTCCACTTTGCGGTAAATCCATACCGATTTTTTCCATTGCTTTTTTAAATAATTTTCTGTCTTCCGCCTTTTTAATTACCTCACAATTTGCTCCGATCATTTCTACGTTATATTTTTTAAAAACACCTTTTTTCTCTAATTTTACCGCCACATTAAGCGCTGTTTGTCCCCCCAGGGTAGGCAATACGGCATCCGGTTTTTCCCGGGCAATAATTTTTTCGAGCATTTCAGGAACTATTGGTTCAACATAAGTATGATCGGCCATTTCAGGATCAGTCATAATCGTTGCCGGATTACTATTTACTAAAACAATTTCATATCCTTCTGCCCTCAACGCTTTGCACGCCTGTACCCCGGAATAATCAAATTCACAGGCCTGTCCTATTATAATCGGACCCGACCCAATAATTAATATCTTTTTTATATCCGTTCTTTTAGGCATTTTTATTGTCCTTAATAAGAAGAATTATATTTGTATTCCCTTCCCAACTATTTTATTCGTTCATCTCCCTGCAGCAAGCTACAAAGTATCAATCAATGTCACTCCTGCAAAAACAGGAGTCTATTCCTGTAAATTTCCGCTTTCCAGACTCTGTCGAAATTCTGATTCTTGGTAGTTGCAGGCTTTAGCCTGCGTTGTCATCGAAAATTTTCCGCAGGCTAAAGCCTGCAACTACCACATAAAAATCTAAGTTATAACACAGTCTGTTCGCGAAAATGAAGCAATAAGCCGCAGGAAATTAGACCGAAAAAGAAATTAAATCAACAAATTCTTTAAATAAATACTGCGCATCCTGCGGGCCGGGAGAAGCTTCCGGATGAAACTGAACAGAAAAAACAGGGAACTTCTTATGTCTTATTCCGGCTAAAGTTTGGTCATTAAGATTTATATGGGTCATTTCCACTTCCTCGCTTAATGATTCTATATCCACACAAAAACCATGATTCTGAACGGTTATAATTATTTTGTTAGTTTTTAAATCCTTTACCGGATGATTTCCTCCCCGATGGCCAAATTTAAGTTTATAAGTTTTTCCACCCATGGCTAACCCTAAAATTTGATGTCCCAGGCAAATTCCAAAAATAGGCAATTTATCCAGTAATTGCCTTGCTGTCTCTATTACATAGGGAACCCCCTGGGGGTCACCCGGACCGTTAGAAATCAATAAACCATCCGGCTTTAGTTTTAATATATCAACAGCTTTTGTCTTAGCCGGAACAACTTTTACCGCACAGTCATGTAATGCCAATTCCCGTAATATATTATATTTCACTCCACAATCAATAACAACCACTCTATACTTCCCTTTTTTCTCCCATTCATAAGCTTTTTGGGCAGCGACTTCTTTCACCAGATCCCTTCCAATTAAAGAATGGGATTTTTTTGCTTTTTCCACTAAAAAACTTTTATCCGAACACTCCGTAGATATAACTGCTTTCATTGCCCCCTGAGTACGAATATGTTTAGTCAGTGCTCGCGTATCAATCCCTTCTATTCCCACAACATTGTGTTTTTTAAGAAAATTAATTAAACTGTCTTGCGCCCGCCAATTGCTGGTAACCTGACTGCATTCTTTAACTACGAATCCCTCCATAAAAGGCCTTACTGATTCATAATCCTCTTCATTTACCCCATAATTTCCTATCAAGGGATAAGTCATAGCAACTATTTGCCCTTTATATGAGGGATCGGTTAAAATCTCCTGGTATCCCATCATGCTGGTATTAAAAACTATTTCTCCCGTCTTTTCACCTGATGCACCAAATGAACTACCTTCAAATATAGTTCCATCTTCCAGAGCAATTATTGCTTTCATTATTATCCTTTCTTTAAATATTAGTGTGTCAAAAATGCAAATCATTCCGCACTGATTCTATTCTTTTTCTGTCATTCCTGCGAACAGACTGTGTTATAATTCATATTTTTATGTGGTAGCCGCAGGCTTTAGCCTGCGTAATTTTGCCATCGATAACGCAGGTTAAAGCCTGCGTAATTTTGCCATCGATAACGCAGGTTAAAGCCTGCGTAATTTTGCCATCGATAACGCAGGCTAAAGCCTGCGGCTACAAAATTCCCAGTCGTATTATACTTCATTTTCCATCTTTATGTCAAATATCGGATTTAACTCCACTAAATAAAGGGCAAACAACTTTTACCCATAAGATACTCATCAATAAAATAAGCTGCCCGTCTCCCCTCTACTATAGCCCAGACAATAAGCGATTGACCCCGCCTCATATCCCCGGCACTAAATATTCCTTTTTTAGAACTCATCTGTTTTTTATCACTTTTTACATTTCCCCGATTATCCAATTCAAGATTAAGTTTGCTCAATAATCCCCGTTGCTGAGGACCTAAAAAACCTATTGCTAAAATTACTAAATCCGCTTCTATTTCAAATTCACTACCCGGAATTTCCTTCATTATGGGAAAAGAATTTTCATTTTCTTTAATAAACTCCACTTTTATACAAGCAATTTTTTTTACTTTTCCGTTTTTCCCTGTAAATTTTTTAGTTAAGACCGACCAGTAGCGTTCCCCCCCTTCCTGATGCGAACTTGAATTCTTCAAAATCACCGGATATACCGGCCAGGGAAAATCCTGGTTACGCGATTCGAAAGGTTTAGGTAAAAGTTCAATTTGTACTATCTTACTTGCACCCTGCCGGTGAGCCGTTCCTACACAATCGGAACCGGTATCCCCTCCTCCGATAACTACAACCTTCTTCCCTTTAGCATTAATTAATTTTCCGTCGATAATTTTTTCTCCGGAAACCTTCTTATTGGCTTGCACTAAATAATCCATAGCAAAATGAATACCCTCTAATTGCCTGCCTTTGATTTTTAAATCCCGGGGCACAGAACTGCCGCCGGCAAGACACACCGCATCATATTGGGCTAAAAATTCTTCTGTGGATAAATGTTCTTCCACATTTACACCCTTAATAAATTTTATCCCTTCTTTTTCCCATATTATCTGTCGTCGGTCAATTATCTTTTTTTCCAATTTAAAATCAGGGATACCATAACGCAAAATCCCCCCGACTTTATTGTTTTTTTCAAAAACAACTACTCTATGTCCGGCTTGATTCAATTGCGCCGCACAGGATAATCCTGCCGGGCCTGAGCCAACAACAGCAACTTTTTTCCCCGTTCGCATTAAAGGAATTGAAGGCTTTATTAATCCTGTATCAAAAGCATTTTCAATTATAGCTAATTCGTTCTCTCTGATAGTTACCGCATCGTCATTAAATCCTAAAACACAAGCATATTCACAAAGAGCAGGACACAGTCTCCCCGTAATCTCCGGCAAATTGTTAGCAGCATTAAGCAACTCAAATGCCTTTTTCCAATGGCCGTTAAAAATATGGTCATTCCATTCCGGAATATAATTTCCCAACGGACATCCCCAATGACAAAAGGAAGTACTGCAATCCATACAGCGCGCAGCTTGTTCCCTGGACTGGGAAAGAGCCGGTAAAATTTCCACCTCACGAAAATCTGCAAGCCGTTCTTTCACCGGTCTATATTGACTAAATTGTCTTTTGGTTTTTAAAAACCCTTTAGGGTCCCCCATTTGTAGCCTCCATAAAACCTAATGCCTCTTTTTTTCACGCTTCCTCTAAAACACGTTTATATTCTACAGGCATCACTTTAATAAACTTTTTAATTTTATTTTCAAATTTATCCAAAACCGTTTTTGCCCGGAAACTCTGTGTATACAAATAATGTTTATTAACCAAATTATAAATGGTTATTTCATCCTCTTTATTAATTTTTTCCAACCCTACCATATCCAAATTGCAGTTATCTTTAAAATTACTTTTTTCATCGTAGACATAAGCAATTCCCCCCGACATTCCGGCAGCAAAATTTCTTCCTGTCTTCCCCAAAATAACGACTCTTCCTCCGGTCATATATTCACAACCGTGGTCTCCCACGCCTTCTACCACTGCATATAAACCGGAATTTCTGATACAAAATCTTTCCCCGGCAACCCCGCAAATATAAGCTTCACCTGCTATTGCACCATAAAAAGTCGTATTCCCAATAATAATATTTTCCTCCGGCTTGTAATCCGTTTTTTTATCCGGATACACAATTATTTTCCCACCGGAAATACCTTTCCCGATATAATCATTAGCCAACCCCTCCAATTCAAAGGTTATTCCCTTAGCCAACCAGGCACCGAAACTCTGACCGGCCACACCCCTAAATTTAAAGTAAATAGTATCTTCCGGAAGGGCTTCCTCCCCATACCTTTTACAAAACTCTCCACTCAACATTGCCCCGGTGGTTCTATTTACATTTTTTATTTCCAATTCCATTTTTATTTTTTGCGCCTTTTCCAGGGCCGGCCGGGCATATTCAATAAGCTTTCGGTCCAAAACATCTTTAATCCCATGCTCCTGTTCGGTAATGCCATTAACCCCGTATGCTTTCCGTGGTGACACATAGAAAATACGTGAATAATCAATATCTTTGGCCTTCCAGGGAATAATATCTTTATTTGTTTCTAACAATTCTGTTCTTCCAATCATTTCATCCATTTTACTGATTCCCAATTCAGCCATAATTTCCCTTAATTCTTCAACTACAAAACGAAAATAATTTTCGATGTGCTCAGGTTTACCTTTAAACCTTTCCTGTAAAACTTCATCCTGAGTAGCAACGCCTAATGAACAATTATTAAGATGGCAATGCCGCAGCATTAGACACCCTAAAACAACTAAAATTGTTGAACCAAAACCAAATTCATCCGCTCCTAAAAGAGCTGCTATGGCTATATCCCGTCCCGTACGCATTTGTCCATCAGTTTGTAAGCGTACTCTGGAGCGTAAATTATTTAAAATCAGGGTTTGATGTGTTTCTGAAAGGCCTAACTCCCAGGGAAGTCCGGCATATCTTATTGAACTCCGGGGAGAGGCACCTGTCCCCCCATCTCCTCCGGAAATTAAAATCATATCAGCATGTCCCTTAGCTACTCCGGCCGCAACTGTTCCTACGCCTGTTTCGGAAACAAGTTTCACGCTTATCCGGGCATCGGGATTAGTGTTTTTTAAGTCAAAAATTAATTGAGCTAAATCCTCAATTGAATAAATGTCATGATGGGGCGGAGGGGAAATCAAAATCACTCCCGGGGTAGTATAACGAATCCGGGCAATAGCAGGGCTTACCTTGTGACCGGGAAGCTGCCCCCCTTCCCCGGGTTTTGCCCCTTGTGCTATTTTTATTTGCAATTCA
>JAUVLC010000045.1 GCA_030595925.1 Clostridia bacterium
TCAAGTTTGTAACAAATTTTCAAGAAATCTAATGTAATTATAAAGAGATTTCTTAAAAATTTGTGTTTTATATCCTGGTATATCTAAACATTTTCTGATACTATATCGCCTCCTTGGTTAGTTTGGTTTAGCTATCATAACAATACCAAGTTTTTGTTGGTAATCAATGCTTTTTTATTTACCTCTTAAATTTCCCTGCTTTTTTCTCTATTCTCCTTTATTTACAATGTGTTTTACTCTTTCTTTATGCTATTATTCCACAATAAATACGAATGAACCGAATATTTTACCTTGACAAAAGGCTAAGACTGTGATAGATTTACTAATATAATAAAAAAGAAAATAGTGCGAAAGGCAAATCTTATTCTCTGTCATAAAGTAGATAATTTGATTATTTTAATTTTTTAGTAAAACAAGACATAATAATCAAGGGATTCTTTTTTGTTGATAATATTTAAACAAAAAATGAAGGGGGAATTATATGTGGAATACTTTGCTGGTTATTTTGTTAGTTGTATTATGTGTCCTGACGGGTAAGTTAGTGATTCTTTTAAGGGCTGAGGAGCGGGTTAAGAAATTATAATTTCACATTTCAAGGTTTGGAAGAGAGGGGCTATGGATTGGTCCTTGACAAATAAATAAAAGAGGGATATTTTTAATAATGTAAGGCAAAGGATAGTTCGATAAAGGCAAACCCTGAGAAATTGGGGGACGCAAAGCTACGGGTCTGGAGGGAAAAATTCCTATGATCGCCGGGTTACCGAAGATAGAAAAAAATAAATTAAATAATGGCCGGTTTGTCGTTTATAAAAACGATGAATCGGCTTTTTTATTTAAAAAAACCTGTCCCGCCTGTGAAGTGGGACAGGTTAAGGAGGAAGAATATGGAATGGACTAAAAAGAATGGATTGTGTTTTGTTCAATTCATACATCCCGGCGGTGAACATACACCGGATAATAATGGTCATATTAAAAATTGGAATAAGGGAAAACATAAAAGAAAATTTGTTAAAAATTTTGGAAAATATTTATCATTAAAAGGTGATAAGTGGCAGGAACAAATAGGAGATATTATCTTTTGGTGTGAATGGAGCCCTGAATCCAGAATAATAAAAAGAATTATTTCCCCCATACATAACGGACCTGAATACATCTCCTTTCCATATTATGTATTACCCAAAAATTATAAAAGATTACAGGGGACAGACCCTTTTGTTTTTGGAGAACGGTTTCATTATACGGTTTGCCAACAATATAAAGGAAAAACAGCAACGACAGTAAGATCTCTCGAAAAAGGTTCGGTTATTCTTTTTGGTTCCTGTATAAACAGGGATAGTTTTGTAATTGATACGGTATTTGTTGTAGATCACTGGATTGAACATAGTAAAAAGAATTATAAAAATGTTTTGAAAAATAATATTCCTAATACATATACTGATGTGACAATATCTCCTTTATATCAAAATTTATATCAAAAAACAAAAAAAGATATTTCATTCAGATTATATTTTGGGGCAACCTATAACAAACCAGTAAACGGGATGTTCAGTTTTTTCCCTTGCTGTCCATATAATAACAAGTTAAAAGGATTTGCTCGTCCGAGAATAGAAATAAAGAATGTAATTACTAATAATCTCCTGCAGGGGAAAAAATTAAATCCTCAAAATAATATTAAGGATGTTAAAAAATTGTGGGATGAAGTAGTAAAACAAGTAAAGAAACACAAATTAATGTTAGGCATTTATACACAATTACCACCAAGAATGGTTGAATTTAACGTTAAGACAGTTTTAGATTTATTTGAAAGGGAACAAAAGAAATAAGTGTAAGTAATATAGCCAAAAGACAAAACCTATTTGAAAAAACAATTCCAAACCAAAACCTATTTTAAAACCCTAATCTTTTTTTGGGTCTAATTTCCCGCAGCTTGCTGCGTCATTCCCGCGAACAGACTGTGTTGTAATTAATGTAGTTGCCCAATTTATTGGGCGGAACGGATAATAATGAATTCTCATAAATGAGGCAACTACAATTGCCTTAAAAAAGCAGGATTGTGACACAGTCTGGAAAGTAGTAATCTATAGGAATAGACTCCTGCTTTCGCAGGAGTGACATTGATTGATACCCCGCAGCTTGCTGCGGGGAGGTTCTTTTTTATATTTCAAAGTTCATCCCCCTAAATTAATTATTAGTATAATATAGATTAGACTAAAAAGGATTAAGGTAAATTAGGGGGGTAATTAAAATAAAATTTGTGAATGGAAAGAAGGAACTGAATTTACCAAAATTAATAATACATATATTTCCAATTTAAGGCTTGACAAAATGTTGTGTATTAGTATAATACAAATTAGACTAAAGAAGATTAGACTAAATTAAGGGTTAACTAAAATGAAATTTGTGAATAGAAAAGTGGAACTGGATTTTTTAAACAAAAAATGGGGAGAAAAGCAATCGCAGTTGATTATCATTTATGGTAAACGGCGTGTAGGTAAGACGGAACTTAGCATCCGGTTTGCAAAAAACAAGCCACATATTTATTTCTTATGTGAAAGAATAGCTGCTCATAAGCAGTTGAAGAAATTTACCGAAGTGATTGCTGAATATTTTGACGATGAGTTTTTGCCCGAAGAAGGGTTTAGAGATTGGGAGACCGCTTTTAAATATATTTCTAAGAAAAACAAAAAGATGATTCTTATAATTGATGAGTTTCCTTACTTAGCTGAATCAGATAAATCTGTACCGTCTACTTTTCAGAAGGCATGGGACCTTTATCTAAAAAAATCTAAAGTTTACTTGCTTCTTCTGGGGTCAAGTATATCTATGATGGAAAAAACCACTCTTTATTATAAAGCTCCTCTTTATGGGAGAAGAACAGGTCAGTTTTTGGTAAAACCGTTTAAATTTAGAGAGCTAAAGAACTTTTTCCCGGAGAAAAGTTTTGAAGAAAGATTGGCTATATATAGTGTTGTTGGAGGAACACCGCTTTATTTGTCCAAATTTTGTGGGAAAAACTATATTGAGGTAATAAAAAAAGAAATTTTGCAAAAGGGACAACCTCTTTATGAAGAAGTTGAGTTTTTGCTCAGAGAAGAGCTAAAAGAACCAAGAAATTATTTTGTGATACTTGAGGCTTTATCTCTTGGGAAGACAAGGTTGTCGGAAATTATTAATGAGACTGGATTTGATAAAGGTATTTCTTCGCGGTATATTTCTATATTAAATAGTCTTCAAATAACAACAAAAGAAATTCCGGTTACTGAAAAAATACCGGAAAAAAGTAGAAAAGGGATATATTTTATAGATGATAACTTTTTTAATTTTTGGTTTAGATTTGTTTTTAAGAATAGAACTTTTCTTGAAGAAAATAGGATAAATGAAGTGGTAAAGAAGATAAATGAGGCAATAACTGAACTATTAGCCCGGAACTATGAGAGGGTAGCATGTGATATTCTCAGGGATACTTTTTTTAGTAAAAAATTAACTGCAGAATTTGAAGTGTATGGCCGCTGGTGGGATAAAAAGGGAGAAATAGATATTGTGGCTTTAAATTATGAAAACAGGGAAATTCTTTTTGGTGAGGTTAAGTGGACAAACAAAAAAGTTGGAATAGACATTTACGAAGACCTGAAAAGAAAATCTGAAATGGTAGAATGGTGGAAGGGTGCTACTAAAAAATATTTTGCTTTATTTAGTAAAAGTGGCTTTACTGATGATATGCTCAAAACAGCAGAAAAAGAGAAGGTATATTTATTCCATAAAGATAATTTGATAAGTGCAAAATAGGAACAGTAAATATTGTCCGGCATATTTGTGTATCCGTATTGAAGTTTTAATTTCACATTTTAAAGTTTGCTCCCCCAAACAGTTAAACTTTGTTGAAAAAAAATGGACTTTAATGTATAATATTATTGGTTTTTAAAATATTATTCTGTCATTGGTGATTTTTTTTCAAGAGGATTTGCTTGATGGGGAAGAAAATTCTTTCGGTTTTTATCCTTTCGGTTTTTTGCTTTCTAAGCATTACCTCTCTTTGTCAAGCAGGGCTTAAACTGCGATGGGTGGAAGTAAACGTAGTTTTGGATAAAGACGGTAAAGCTCAGATAACTTATGCTGTTCGTTGGACCTGCCAAAATGCCAATCTGCATGGTTTTTATTTCAAAGGATTTGTCGGTTCACCTGTGTTTGATTATGAAAATGCTTATGCAGTGGATAAGCAAGGGAATCGCTATCCATTAGAAATAAAAAAAATTTCTTCCAAAAAGTACGATATTATTCTTGCCGGGGGAAAAGCTTTTGATAACGGAGAGATTACTTATTTTTTTCGTTTTGCCAATAATTTGCAAATGAGCGGTAATGTTACCCAAACCGATAGTGAGTTCGGGAGATTAGCGGTATTTAACTGGGCACCGGTACAATGGGATGAGGGTTTAGAGCACGAGACGGTTATAGTACATTATCCTGTTAGTCTTTCCTCTCAAAATGTAAGCGAAGAAGATTTAAAAAAAATAAAATTTCTTACTGAGAAATATGTTAATAAGCGTTATTTTATAGATTATGTTACGGTTAAAGGAAAAACCGGAGAAAATATCTTCACCGTTAGATTTCACCGAGAAAATTTAACTTCCCGCTATCATTTCCGGATTCAAACCTATTTAGATGCTACCCTTTTTAAGTTGACTACTATTGCCGGGAAAATGCCCTGGGTCAAAACAGATTTAAAGAAAGCCCGGGAGGTCTATTTTCTCAATCGTTTATTCCCTGGAAGCATTTTAGCTCAGATACCAATGAGTTTAACGGCTTTTTTTATTATTGGATTAGTGGTAGTAGTAGTTTTTATCATTTTTCCTTTTTTAATTATGACCAGGAAACATCAGTCTATGCTGGTAGCACAGGCCGGAATTTCCAAAGTGAAGTGGGATGGGGATGAATGGGTACCGCCAAAAATTCAAGTAGGGTCATTTCGCAAAAAAGGAAAAATTTATAAAGATCTCTCGGCGTTGGAAGCAGGACTTCTACTGGATATTCCTCTTTCGGTTTTATTGGGGATGATAATTATAAATATGGAGAGAAAAAAACTAATAATAGCAAAAAGTCTTGATCCCATAAAGTTAGAACGGCTTCCCGGGATAACCACCAGTGATGATCCTTACGAAGACATGATTTTTCATGCCATTGATACTGACGGCAGTATTCCGCAAAAACCGGTTTACGATATGTTTTATTTAATTGCTACGGGGATGGAGCAAAAAGTATGGGATTGTGATTTGGAGGCAACAAAAAAATATTATAAAAAACATCTGGATAAAATTTTAAAGGAAAAAAGAAAAGATGCTTACTATTGGTATGGGTATGATGATTTTTATTATGGTAATCGGTATCATCGATATAATTATCACAGAAGCAGAAGAGTAGGTAAAGGGTTAGAAGGGAATATTGCTCAGGTCAGTGAAGCTTTTTCTACTTTTAGAACTTCTTCTATGTGTTATGACGGGCCTTTTGTACAAAATGTTTGTCACGATGCCTGCCATTCTGCTTGCCATTCTGCCTGTCATTCTGCTTGTCATTCCGCCTGTCATGGTGCCTGTCACGGGGCCTGTGTGAGCAGCGGACATTAGGATGGGATTTATGAATTACTATGAACAAATAAAATGGGTTGATGAGTATATTGAATATGTGGCTCCTTTTATTTATGTAAGAGAGGCGGATAATTTATTGATTAAAATCCCTAATGAAGCTTATAAACTTAATCCGCAGGGACTGAAAATTTTAAAACATCTCCTTTCCGGGGGAAGTATCTATCTGCTTATAGACCGGTATCCGGACAAAGAAAAAGTAGCTTACGATATTCATAATTTTTTTTGCGATTTGCGGGCAATATTAAAAGGATGTTATCAGGAGCGGGTTCCCCGGCGTGCTGTAGAAAAAATTCCATTCTCTTTACCTTTTAATACACTTCCTGTTTTAAGTGAAATAGCGGTAACCTACCGTTGTAATTTAGCTTGTAAGTTTTGTTATGCTTCCTGTGGATGTACTAAAAAGCAAAACAGTGAGGAATTAAATACAGAAGAAATTAAAGAAGTGCTTACTATTATCAAAAACGAAGCAGAAGTTCCCTCAGTGAGTTTTACCGGGGGAGAACCTACCTTGCGGGATGACCTTACAGAGGTAATTAGCTTTGCTAAGTCTTTAAAAATGTGGACCAATTTAATTACCAATGCGACGCTTATTACTAAGGAAAAAGCCCAATCTTTTAAAGATGCGGGATTGGATTCCGCTCAGGTTAGTTTAGAAGGGGGAAAGCCTGTTTTACATGATGCTATTGTCCAAAAGTCCGGTGCTTTTACTTCCACTATTGGAGGTCTGATGCATTTAAAGGAAGCAGGAATCAGGGTACATACCAATACTACTATTTCCCGTTTGAATAAAGAAGAACTTTTTAATATTTTAGATACGGTAAAAGATTTAGGGATGGACCGGTTGTCTATGAATATGATTACTCCACAGGGTTCGGCATTGAAGGATTTAAGTAAAATTTTGATAACTTATTCGGAAATTGGAGAGGTTGTTTTAGAAGTTTTTAAATATGCTCAAAAATTAGAATTGGAATTTATGTGGTATTCGCCTACACCGATGTGCATTTTCAATCCTATTATGCATGGATTAGGGAGTAAAGGTTGTGCGGCTTGTGATGGATTGTTGAGTGTTGCTCCCGATGGCAATATTCTTCCCTGCTCTAGTTTTCCTAAGCCAATGGGGGATATTCTGGAGATGAAAGGAAAGTTTAAAGAGGTATGGAGAAGTCTGGATTTTGAATTTTTCCAGAAGAAACGTTTTGCTCACCAAAAATGTAAAGAATGTCAGCATTTAGCTATTTGTAACGGAGGATGTCCCCTCTATTGGGAGCAGGTAGGTTTTGAAGAGATTCTTAAGCAAAACAAGGAGGTGGTGGTGTGAGTATTTTACCTGACCCTCAAAAACAGGGAAATATTCAGTTTATTTTTGCTAAAAAATTATCTTATTCCGCCCGGATGAAATTTGTCTTGTTTTTTATTGTCATTGGGCTTTTGATTCAACTGTTTTTTCATTTTTGGCTGGGTCTTATTTTCTTAGGGCTCGGAGTAAGTTTAAGTTTTATCAAAGGATATTTTGATAAAACGATTGTAGTAAGTAAAGGAAAATGGGCGCAGGTTACCCCGGATGAATACAAAAAAGTTAAAACAAAACAAGAACAACTAAAAAAATGGGATACAGATGCTTTTGATATTACTAATTCTTTAGGTGCGGCTGTTTTTATATTAGTAGCTTTGATTTGTTTTGCAGTTTGGTTTGGACTTTATTATGTTTTAGGAGAATTGAGGCTTGCTTTATATTGGATTATAGACGTGATAGTTCTTTTTGGTTTTCATTGGATTACAGGGATAAGGACTTTTTTAAAAAGAGATAAGTTAATTATAAAAATTAATTTTCTGGAAAAGATTATGGCTGGATTATCTAATCCCAGTGATATTCAAGTTTTGCCAATGCTTTCTACCAGAGAAATTGAAGGGAAAGGCTGTATTCCGGATGATGCCCGGCTGATGATACGCTTTCTCAATGCCCCGGAATGTTTTATGGGAATGCAAATTCAAATTTCCTTAAACAATGTGCAGGGGAAAGATTATCCTTATCTTTATTGTGTTTTGATTGCTAAAAAAGAAGCGGGATTTTTCCTTAAAAGAGAACAATTACTTAAAAATCCTCCGGAAAAAGTAGTGTTTGAACAGCAGGCATCAGGTGATGTAGATGTCCTGGTAATTCGCCAACATACCACTAAAAGGTCCGGGTACCATACCAATTTGAAAAGAGCTGCTAGTATTGTAATGGAAACAATTTCTTTAACCCGTCGGTTGCTAAAAGAAAGTCTTTAAGCTTTTTTTTGTTTAACAAAAATGAAATAAAAAAATAGAAGGGTTTTTGGCCTGGTAAAAATAAGTAATATTTAACATTATGCCTATAAAGAGAGGTTGGTTGGCGTGAAAATAAAATATTGAAATTCCTTCCAAAGGTTAAAAATTATTTTTTGTTTTTCCCTTAACTTTTTTTGTAAATAAAAATTAAAGTTTAAGGGAACTTTTTTGGAAATTTTTTGTCTAAGATTATAGAGAGGTAAAAATGCAAGAAATAGCAAATAATATCATTATACAGGCTTCAAAAGGAGATATAGGGGCTTTTGAAATAATATATAAAGCGGGTGCCGATTTTGTCTATAGTATAGCTTTGAGTATTACTAAGGACATTGATAATGCTGAGGATATTACTCAGGAAGTATTTATAAAAATATACAAAAATCTTAATAAATTTCAGTTTCGCTCAACGTTTAAAACATGGATATACAGGATTGCTATTAATACCGCAATAAATGCTTATAAAAAAAGATCAAAAGAAATGAGTAAAAGGGATGATTTTGATTTTGCTCTTAAAACTCAATATGTAAATGATGAAACAGAGGAAATTATTGGCAGGAAAGACAAAAAAAGACAGCTTTTATCTTTTTTAGATACGCTGAATACGGAGCAGAGAACCTGTATAATATTAAGGGAAATAGAGGGATTAAGTTATAAAGAAATTTCTGAAGTATTAAAAATTAATATTAATACTGTACGCTCAAGATTAAAAAGAGCCCGAATAGCTCTTTTAGCTTGTAGGAAAAAAGGGGTGATGAACGATGAATTGCGAAGAAATAAAGCAATTGTTAATGACTGATTATATTGATGGTGAAATTAGTAAGGAATTAAAAGAAGAAGTGGAAAAGCATCTGAATATTTGTGACAACTGTCGGCAACTTCAACAGGATTTGCAGGGGATTAGTGGTGATTTATTTAAAAAAATAAAGCAAATTAAGGTGTCGGCTTTAGTTTGGACCAGAATAAAAAATTTTGTAGGCAAAGAAAGAAAACAATCAAAGGGGATATTTGTCGGGTTAATTAATTATTTACGACCTGATTTTTTTATCAGAAAACCGGTTTTTTCTATGGCGGTGTTTTTAACAATTGTTTTTTTGGGAATAATTTTTACAAGATTGCCGGTTAGTAATCAGAAAATAGCAAATTCTTATTTAAAAGAACAAGTAGATTTTTTTGTTTATTTAGATGCCGATGGAACAGAATTTTCGGATACAGAGAACATAGATTTTGGAACCAGTATAGAAGAATATTTTCTCTAAAAGGAACTTTTTTTTAATTTTTTTGTCTAAGATAGTGAGAAGTAAAACAATAAAAAAGGAGATAAGAACTCATGAAAGCAAGATATAAACTAGTAAGTGTTTGTGTGGGAGTAATGGTAGTATCTTTTTTAAGTGTGGTTGCCCATGCCGGTAGAGGCCATGTAGAAAAGGGGTATAACTATGGAGAAAAAAGGATAGATAATTTAGCAAAAGAGCTGGAATTAACTCCTAAACAACAAAAGCAATTTGAGAAACAGCATGAAATAGAGCATAAACAGAAGAAGAAAAATTGGAAATTATTGAAAGGTAAAAAAAGGGAACTTAAAGAAGAATTAGAAAAAATAAATTCGGATGAAAGAAAAATAAAGAAAATAATTGAAGAGTATAAAGAATTAAAGGCTAAAGTGATTAATCAAAGAGTGGACTGTGGGTTAAAAATGAAAAAAATTTTAACAGCTGAGCAATTTGACAAATTTCATCAAAGAGTGAATGTTGGTAAAAAAGAAATGATGCATAGACGAAAAGAAAAAATGAATGAGAAAAGGATGAATAACTTGGTTAAGGAACTGGATTTGATTCCCCGGCAGCAAGAAAAAATGGAAAAATATCATAAGTCAAAACGACAGAAAAAAGAAAGAATGCATGAAGAAAAAGTGGATAATCTGATTAAGGATTTGGATTTGACTTCCCAGCAGCGAGTGCAATTGGAAAAATACCGCAAGACAAATCATGAGAGACATAGAAAATACCGGGACTTATTAAAGGATAAGCGAAAAGAACTTGAAATAGAATTAGCAAAATATGATTCGGATGAAAGGGAAACAAAAAGAATAGCTACCCAGCTTACGGATTTATGGGGAGAGGCTATAGAACAAAGAACAAATAGCGTATTGGAAATAAAGAAGGTGTTAACCCCCGAGCAATTTGAGAAATTTCAGCAAAAGATAAATACTTTTAAACATAGAAAATCGGGCAAGCGAGGACATCCCGGGAGCAGGGGACAATTTCCTTTAGAATAATTATTAAGGGCAGATAAGTATTAAATAAGATAGGGACTAATTTTTAATTAGTCCCTATCTTATTTAAGCATAAAATTTTGTGGTGGAGTAATTTAAAAGTGATATCCTAAAGATGCACAGAAATAAGGAAAAACAGCATTTTTTTCAATTATGGGCCGTTGAAGGGTCAAGACTAAAGAGCTAACAGGGACTAACATTAAACCGGCCAAACTGAATCCACCAAATTCCTGGCTGAGCGTGTTGTAGTCAGTATCGAAAAGATAAGCAGCCCCTACAGTAAGATTTATTAAAAAACCTTTTCTTTCTTTAGGATGGGTAAAAAAATTAAGTCCCATTTCAAAATTCCACCAATAATAACGGTCTTCGAAATCAACTTCAAAATCAGTGTGAACGGTACCTGTATCGGGATCTTTGAATTTTGTTTCCGCTGTTCCCTTGTGATAACTAAACGAAGGGCCTGTGCCGAAGTGAAGTATGTTATTTTTACCCGGGTAATAACGGACCATAGTAGAATATTGATTACCGGTAAGTCCTCCTCCTGCACCCAGACAGAAATCAAAATAATTCAAGGATAAATTCCCTTCCAATCCGATAAAGCCTACAGGACTGCCTACGCCGGCTGTAGTTTGAAATCCAACGCCAACTCGTTTAATGTCAGAAGAATAAGCTGCTTGTGTCATGAGAAAAAAAGAAACAACACATAAAAACAAATTTTTTGAGTTTTTCATGGGGAATTTCTCCTTTTTAGTTTTTAAGCAATACTTCATATAATATAAGTATAACCAAAAAAAACAAAAAAGCAAGTAATTTTTTTCTTTTACGCATTTAAGATCTTTGTTATAATCAATATTATGAAAAAGGTAACTCTTCAAAAACGTTATATTATTCATATTGATATGGATGCTTTTTTTGCGGCGGTAGAGCAACGGGATAATCCTCAATACAAGGGGAAACCGGTAGTAGTTGGTGCTGATCCAAAAGGAGGAAAAGGGCGGGGGGTTGTGTCTACCTGTTCTTATGAGGCACGGAAATTTGGTATTCATTCGGCAATGCCTATTTCTATAGCTTATCGCAAGTGCCCGGAGGCTATTTTTTTGCCGGTAAATATGGAAAAATATCAGCAGGTATCATTAGAAATCGGAAAGGTTTTAGATGAATTTACCCCTCAGATTGAGTGGGTTAGTATTGATGAGGCATTTTTAGATATTAGTGGAAGTCACCATCTTTTTGGTAGTCCTTATAAGACCGGATTACTTTTAAAGTCCCGGATAAAGGAAGTGACCGGATTGACTGCTTCAGTAGGAATAGCTCCTCATAAATTTGCTGCCAAGATTGCTTCGGACTTGAAAAAACCGGATGGTTTAGTGGAAGTTACTCAAGACTCTTTGTTATCTTTTCTTTGGCCTTTAGAAGTAAACAGGATATGGGGTGTAGGGAAAAAGGCAGTGAAGGTTTTAAATGAATCAGGTATTTATACTATGGGCGATTTAGTCCATAGAAAAGCTGGAAAATTGATAGAATTATTGGGTAAAAACGGAGAACATATTTGGCAGTTAGCCAATGGTATTGATGATAGAGAAGTGGAAACAGAAAGAGAGATAAAATCGATAAGTAACGAATATACTTTCCAGCAGGATACGGATAATAAGGAAAAAATAGGAAGTGTTCTTTTATCATTGTGTGAAAAGGTTTCCCAACGACTGTTTCAAAAAGAATTAAAAGCTAAAACAATTACTTTGAAAATTCGCACCGGTGATTTTAAAACCCATAGTCGAACTGTTAGTATTAGTAATCCGACTAATTTTACCGATGTGATTTTTAAAGAAATACAAAAAACATATAATAATTTTCAGACAAAAGGGAAAAATATCCGTCTTTTAGGGGTTAAAGCTTCTAATTTGAGTTTAGATACGAAACAGGGTGATTTTTTAAGTGAAAAAGAAAATAAAAAACGCAATAAAATACAAATAGCAATGAAAAAAATAAAGAATAAATTCGGAGAAGATGCTGTTTATAGAAGCGGTGGAAAAATATAAAGATAAAAAACAGTTTAAATTTGTTTTATCAGTTACATTAGTTAAAGAATAAAAGGCGAATTAGACTTATGCAAAATAGACTAAAATATACCTTGCTTGTCTGCCAATCTTTGAGGCAGGTCATTCCCCTGCTTGACAGGGGAATCCAGTAAAATCAATGTGTTTGGATTGTCCAATCAAGTCGGACAATGACATTTTTCTTGTTTTGCAGAAGCGTAAAGGCGAATAGCAAGGGAGGAGAAAATAAGGGGCTGTTACAGATAAAAGAAATTGATTAAAAGATTTTGATAGTACCTAAATTTTAAAAGACATTTCAAAATTAAATAATTAATTTTTAAGAGAGGTTATTTTTTTTATAGCTTGAATCCTTGCTAATACAGGGGGATGACTGTATTCTAAAAAAACTTTTAACGGATGAGGGGTTAAATTGCCGAGGTTATCAACAGTTAATTTCTTCAAAGCAATAATAAAAGATTCCGGTTTTTGGTAAGTAGAAATAGCATATTGATCTGCTTCATACTCGTGTTTTCGGGAAAGGATGTTTCCCAGAACGGAAAGGAGTATACTAATAGGGGTATAAAGAAAACCAAAGAAAAACAAACTTGCGTAGATAGAAGTTTGTTCCATTCTGAAAGCTGCAAATAAACCCGGATTATTAATAAATAAAGAGAGAATAAAAAACATCAAACCATGGGTGAAAATTGAAAGGATGATACTTTTTACTATGTGTTTTTTCCGGTAATGGCCTATTTCATGGGCCAGGATAGATACAATTTCCTCTACCGTATGTTTTTCGATGAGAGTATCAAACAGGGCTATACGGCGATATTTTCCAAAGCCGGTAAAAAAAGCATTTGTTTTTGTAGAACGCCTGGAAGCATCTATTTTAAAAATTCCTTTCATTTTAAAATTTTCCGATTTTGCATAACTTTCAATACTATTTTTGAGCTCTCCGTCCTCTAAAGGGATAAATTTATAAAAGAGGGGAATAATAATTACCGGGGCAATGAAAGATAAGAATAGTTGAAAAGAAGAAAGGGCAATCCAGCAATAAAACCATGCCCACTGTCCTGTTTTATTAAAAAACCACAGGATTAACGAAAAAGATATTCCTCCCAGAAGGGCAGTTAAAAACCATTTTTTTAAAATATCGGTAATAAAAGTTTTTATGCTGGTTTTATTAAAGCCGTATTTTCCTTCAATAACAAAAGTGTGGTAAGCGGAAAAAGGTATATGCATTATCTGCGATGCAAAAACCAGAATAGCCGCGAAAGTTAATCCGGTGAGAAGAAAATTAAGTTGAAAATTTCTTGCCCAACGGTCAACAAAATTAAATCCGCCGAGAAAAATGAAAAGGATAATAATTAGAGTAAAAATTGTATTTTCAATCGAGGAGAAAAGAGTATTTTCTTTAAGGTATTTTTGTGATTGGGCATATTTATCGGCATTGTAATATTCGGTAAATTCTTCAGGTAAGGCAGGGCTGGCATGTCTTACATTTAAAATTCCGATAAACAAATTTAGAAGGTATTCGCTAATTAGGATAAATAGTATAATAATAAGATAAACGTTCATAATAAAATCCCCTTAAGAGAAAAAATTGTAATACTTTGCTGAAGCCATAATCTTTAGGACTTTAAGAATAACAGATTAGTTTAAAAAAATCAATTAAATAATCTTAGAAAAAATTGCTGGATTTTTAAATGGAAATATGCTTTAATAATTGAAGGATAGGAAGACGTAGAATAGAATTTTGCTGACAAAAGTAGAAGTAGTGATGGCTGCAATATATTTGTTTTTAAGAAAGGAGAAGTAATTGGTAATGAAAAATACTTACTATAGACAAAATATAATTTCAATTATTGCCAGTGTAGGGTTAAGTTGGTTAATTTTTGGTTTTTTATTTTCATTGCAAACAGATTTGTGGCGAATATCAATTATTGGTTTATTGTATATCGGGATTTGTTGTTTAGTCTGGGATCGTTTAATTTATGCCCGTCTAATAGACTATAAAAAAAACCTTATTGAGCAATTAGGAAAACTAACAACGGAAGACAAATTGGAGTTGACGGGATATTTGGGAAATGAGGAAGAACTTGTAACTTTTTTTAAACAGTATATTTCCCCAATGTATGGAATTTCAAATACGTTAACGACTTATTCAAAAGAACTGAGCAATATTAGTCAAAATTCTTTACAGCTTCCTCAAAGATTGACTACTTTAATGGAAAAAGTAGCTGAAAATACTACGGAGCAATCTCAATTAGTAAATATTATATCAAGTAATAGTGAGCAAATTTCTATAGCCATTAATGACGTAATTCAATTTGTTCAAGCAGCAGCGGAAATGAGTAAAGCTATCTTGAATATGTCTACCAGGATGAATGAATTTGTAGAGAAGTTTGTTAAAATGATGGATATCAGCCAAACTAAGGTAGAAGATTTAGCTAGTGGAGTGAGAGATTTTAAGAAAAAAACGGAGGAAATAAAGGGGATAGGAAAATCCATAAAAAGAATTACTAACCAAACTAATGTTTTGGCCTTGAATGCTGCAATTGAAGCATCTCAGGCTGGTGAAGCAGGGCAAGGATTTTCCGTAGTGGCGGAAGAAGTACGTAAACTTGCGAAAAATACGTCCAATTTTGCTCAGGAAATTTCTAAATTAGCGGTAAGCAATCAAACGGATACGGATAAAATGATTTCGGGGATAGATGCTATTGTTGAAAGAATTCATTTAAATTTTCAAAAAGTTAGTCAGATGAGAAATGATATAGAAAAAATTTTTGATGTAAATAAAAATATTTTTGATTTAAATCAAAAGACAGCCGAAGCAATGACTAAATCATCAAGCAATATAGAGGAGATTATTGATATAATTAAAAAAACGGTTGTAATTTCAAATCAACAGGTAAAAGATGTGGAAAACACTGTTGAGGTTTCCGGGAAATTAAAACGGACGGTAAAATTAGGTTTAAATCTGGGAAATATTATCGAAAAAATAACGGAAAAGGCAAATGCTTTAAACAAAAGGTTTAAAAGCGAGGAATCAAACCTCCCGGAGTAAGGGCAAGTAAAATAGAAACGATATTACGATATTGGCCTTTTTGGTTTAGATGTCGTATTTGCGGGGGATAATCTTACCGAAGAGAAGCAATTTACTACCTGAATAGCTGTATTAATAAAACACTCATCAAAAGGCAAACAAAAGGGTTAGACCCCGTTATTCTTTTTAAAAGATATATTAGAAACAAAAGAAACAGGTAAGAGGAAAAAACATTTGGGTCCGTATTTTTTAAATGCTAAGCCAAAAAGATATAAAGGTGAATATATATTTGAGTTGACATTTCATACAGATGAAATAAAAATTAAAGAGAAAGCCTGTTTTTCGGGGACGGAGAAATAAATCAGGCAGCTACCGAAAAATGGGGGGGACAGAGTTTCTTATTATATCCCTATTAAACTATTAAAAAAGGAGTAATTTGGAATGGGAAAAAAATATTTGAAGTTTTGGGAGGCAACTTTAGTTTTTGTGGGAATTATATTTTTTCTTTCGACAAAAGTCTGGGCTGTAGGTACATTGATTCCCATTTCTTCGGCAACTTATAATGGCCCGGCGAATAATACTGATCGTGGCAGCGGGGTAGCCGTAGATTAGAGAGGGAATATCATTGTTACCGGTAGATGCCACAACGGAGTATATTTTGATTACTGTACTATAAAATATAATAATAATTTTTCCGTAGTGCTTGCTTCAATAAGTTATAATGGGACTATAAATAGTTATGATATTGCCACTGGAGTAGTTGTAGATAATAATGGAAATATCATTGTTACAGGATATACTAATACCGGAGTGAATGAGGATTATTGTACCATAAAATATAATAATGATTTATCACACACGCTTGCCTCGGCTATTTATAACGGGCCTGAAAATGGATGGGATAAGGCGAGTGGAGTAACCGTAGATAATAATGGAAATATTATTGTTACAGGATATGTTATTAACGGAGCGAACGAGGATTATTGTACTATAAAGTATAACAATGATCTTTCCCTGGTATTGGGTTTAGCTACCTATAAGGGGTCTGCAAATGGAAGGGATTATGCTTATGGAGTGGTTGTAGATAAGGATGGAAATATCATTGTTGCCGGGATTTGCTATGACGGAATGACTAATAATTATTGGACAGTAAAGTATAATAATAATCTTTCTCTGGTGCTCGCTTCAGCTACCTATAACGGACCTGAAAATGGATGGGATGAGGCGAGTGCAGTAACTGTAGATAGTAATGGAAATATTATTGTTACAGGATATAGCGACAATGGGGTAAATCATGATTATTTTTCAATAAAGTACAATGGTTCTCCAAGAATTTTCTCTGTTTCTCCTGCCTCTACCGTAAAAGGCAGAACTTTCGATCTTACTATAAACGGAGTAAATTTTTTTAGCGGAGCGGAAGTGTTTTTTAGTGGGGAGGGAATAATAGTAAATTCCATCAATTTCATAAATTCAAATCAACTCAGAGTAAATATTACTGTTACTCAAGATGCTTCTTCGGGGAGAAGAGATGTAACCGTTATTAATATAGATGAAGCCAGTGTGACGTTGTCAGTAGTATTTGAAGTTAGAAAAAGAGAAGTATTAGGTGTGGGAGTAAAAGTTCAGGGAGGGGATAAAGGGTATATAAATATAGCTAAAGGAGAGGAAGCAACAATTTATTTTAAGACTGCCGGTTCCGGGGAGATTAAGCTAAGGGTTTATACCTTACGGGGTCAATTGATTTGGAAAAAAAGTAAAGAGAGTGACGGGGAGGAAGATTTTATTATCTGGGATGGTAAGAATAGTGAGGGGACGGTTGTGGCTTCCGGGGTTTATGTGATTTTTATTGAAGGTCCCGGGATAAATACTACTAAAAAAATAGCCATTATAAAATAGAAATAATAAAAAAAAGCGGTTGTTGTTAAACAGTTAAATAATTATTGACATAATTTTAAAGAATAGAGTAATATCGACTTATCCCTAAAAAAGCCGCAAAAGGCATAGAATCAAATAAGAGCAGTGTTAGTATGTAGTCGATCGAGGAAAAAAAAGTATTTTTAATGACATTGTAACTATTTAACAATGTCCCCCTTAAATGCAATAACAATGAGGAGAAGAGAAATATTATGATAAGAAAAAAGATATTTAGTGACCTTGGACTTTCGATAAAAGTACTGGAAGCAATTAATAAAAAGGGTTTTGAAGAGCCAACCGCAATTCAGGCTGTGACTATTCCTGTAATGCTAAGAGATGATAGTAATATCATAGCACAAGCCCAAACAGGTACAGGCAAAACAGCTGCATTTGGATTACCTTTGATAGAAATGGTTAATACCGATTCCAGAACAGTTCAGGCGCTAATTCTAGTTCCTACACGGGAGTTAGCCATTCAGGTATCAGAAGAAATCAATTCACTCAAAGGAGACAAGGATATCAAAATAGTGCCGATATATGGTGGGCAAGCTATTGATCAGCAATTACGCAGATTAAAAAAAGGTGTACATATTGTAGTGGGGTCTCCGGGCAGGGTAATTGATCATCTTAGAAGAAAGACATTAAAGCTTGGAAAAATTGAGCATCTGATACTTGATGAAGCAGATGAAATGCTGAATATGGGATTTATCGAAGACATGGAAACAATAATGAAGCATACAAATCCTGACAAAAGAACGTTATTGTTTTCGGCAACAATACCAGGAAGGATAAAGGCCCTTGCGCACAAATATATGGACGGTTATGAGCTTCTTACAGTTAAGAACGAGCAATTGACAACAGATTTGACGGAGCAAATATATTTTGAGGTAAAAGCCCCGGATAGATTTGAGGCACTATGCAGGATAATTGATATTGAAGATGATTTTTACGGGTTGGTTTTCTGCCGAACAAAGAGTGATGTTGATTCTGTTGTAACTCATTTAACGGATAGAGGATATGATGCAGAAGCTATTCATGGGGATATTTCACAGCCGCAAAGAGAAAGAATTCTAGAAAAATTTAAGAAAAAGAGAGTCAATATTCTTATAGCAACAGATGTTGCATCTCGCGGAATTGATGTTAATGACCTCACCCATGTTATAAACTATTCACTGCCTCACGATCCAGAGTCGTATGTTCATCGAATAGGCCGTACAGGAAGGGCAGGGAAAGAGGGTACGGCTATTACATTTATTACTCCTAGTGAGTATAAGCGGCTGATGTTCATACAGCGGATGGCCAAGACTGATATTAAAAAATCAAAAGTGCCAATGGTAAAAGATATTATCGAAGCTAAAAAGAAAAAGATATGTGATGATTTGACTGCTGTTCTTGAAAAGGAAATTGATACTAATTATTATAACTGGGCTAAGAAATTACTAGAGCATAATGATTCGACAAAAATATTAGCTGCTACACTTAAATATTGTTTCGAAGAAGAACTCAATTCTGGTGCTTATGGTGAAATAAAAGAGGTTGGTGGAAAGGGGAAGCAACTTGATCAACAGGGTAAAGCAAGACTTTTTGTCGCACTTGGCAGGAAAGACAATATTAATGCCAGAAAACTTGTTGAGCTTATAATGAGCAAAGTCCCGGTTAAGTCCAAACATATCAATGACATACAAGTAATGGACAAATTCTCTTTTATAACCGTTCCTTTTAATGATGCAGAAAAAATCGTTGTCAGTTTTAAAGAAAAAGGGCAGAGGTCGTTGATCTCTCATGCCAAAAAAAGAACGGATAACAAGGGTCCGCAACGGACGCGTGGGGCGCACCGCTGATGTTTTCCGTTATGCCTTAAGAGTAAAAACAAAGGGAAAAATCAATTCAATGTTCAAAATAAAAACAAATGCTTTTACTCTAATAGAACTTATGATTGTAGTAGCTATCATCGGAATACTTGCCAGTATTGCTATACCAAAATTTGCTGACTTAATTCGTAAATTACAAGAAGCAACTACTAAAGGAAATCTTGGCGTACTACGAAGTGCTCTTAGTATTTATTATGTAGATAACGAAGGCTTTTATCCCTACGGTAATCCTGTTTCTTCTCTTATTCTTATATATGTGGACGAAATTCCTATCTGTTATACCCACCACCACTCCCCTCAAACATATATCCAAGACTATGGAGGAGTATCCGGTGATATGGGTGGATGGGGATATTGGATGGAAGCCCACTCCGAATGGGGTAAAATATTTGTCGATTGTGTTCACACAGATCTTCGTGGTTCCACTATTTCTAGTGTGCTGTCTCATAAATCCCTTGACATTTGAATATTTATTTTGTATA
>JAUVLC010000139.1 GCA_030595925.1 Clostridia bacterium
CTCTGGGGACAGACTGGGGACAGACTGGGGACAATTTTTGTTTTATGTTTAATTTTACCAATACTTTTTTTTCTTCTAAAAATTACTACAAAGTTCCCGGATACTTCTTCATATTTCGGAATAGAAAGTCCTTGTTTTTTCATTAAATTATTCATCTTATCTATTCCACTGCCCCAACGTTCAACATATCCCGCTAAAAATAAAACCTCTGCTATAGTAGAATTTCTTAATACCGATTTATGTTTTTTAAAAAGGTCTTTCATCTTTATCCCCACAGGTAATTCTCCTGCTGACCAAACCTCTACTCTATCATCAAAAATTGCCACATCAATATGGCTGTGGATCCTGTAATCCCGGTGTACTACTGCATTTGCTATTGCTTCCCGAATAGCAAGATATGGAAGTTAGTATTTTTCTTTCCTGCGACCTGTTTGTGGATTTATCCAAGCAGACTTGCGAATATTTCGAAGTATAAAATTTTCTGCATAATCTATTTGATTAAAAATATTATCTTTTATTTCAATATGGTCAAGGATTCTGCCTGTTTTATCTATCCCTTCAAATAGGGCACATTTGATAGTTTCCGGAAAATACTTTTGAATTTCTCTACCAAAAGCCATAAATCCTGCATTTAATATATAAACTTTTTCTTCTATTGTAAAGTGAAAAAAACAGAGAAGTTCGTCTTTTTAAATGGAAGGTGTATTTAATAGGGTGGGAATAATTCTGATTTAGTATTGCAAAATATTTTATGAAAGGAGACGAAAGAGGGTAACTGATTGTCGCAGTGAAATGTTTTGCAATCCTAAAGCCGAGTGCGGGGATTTTTCTTCCTGGTGATTTGAATGTCGCAACAAAGAGAGACTAATGAATGAGCCGAACGAAAAACAACAGTAACGAACCCCGAAAGGTTGGTCGTTCCTGTTGCCAGAACGAGGGGACAGAATTACGGGGAAGGTAGGGGAGTTAAAATTTTTTTTCATTGGCGTCTTTTTCTATTTCCATATCCGAAAAGACTTATTCACTAAGGGAAGGAGTTTTTCTACTTGTTTTTTGTGTTCTTTAATCTCTCCCTTTGTTGGTTTTTTCGGTTTGTGTACGGAAAACCAGGGTGGCTTTTTTGAGTTTTTGGATGACATGTTTTCTCCTTTTCATTATCTTGTCCTAATCTCTTTGCATTTGGAAATAGTTTCTCTAGTAGGGGGCGCATTTTTTCCAGTAATTCCTTTCGTCTTTTTATTGCTTCTTGTGATGGGCGTCTTTGCCGTTTAAAAGGTTAAAAAATACCTGTTCGTTGATTGCTTGATCATCCTTTAGTTCCATTATATTACAGAGTTTGCCGTTTACTTGGACATGGTCAAGGATTTCTTCTGAAATGATTTTAAGTCCTTTATCTCTTAGTACATCGGCAAGCCCTTCGGCTTGTTTGAAGTAATAATTTTCTTGGTGGATGTGGTATTCAACAAGTCCTTGCGGATCACCTAATAATTTCATTGTGGTTAACATAAGGTTACCTGATTTTTATTATGGTTTTTAAAACTACTAAACTTGTAGAATGGCACATAGGTAAAAAGAAAGCACAAAATAATTACTCTACTTGGTTTTTATAACAAATATTATTTGTTCTGTCAAAAAAAAAATTAGTTAAAATTTGGGGATGTTATAGTATTGGGTGGTTAAAAATAATGGTTAATTTTGGATTGTAGGGGGTGAAAATTTTTGGGAAGTTTGGGATTTTGGGGAAATTTATCATCCCATTGAGAAACAGGTGATAATGTCCTTTACTCTTTTTTTCTCTTCTTCTGTAGTAAACCGTAAAACCTTTTGAGCCAAAGATAAAAAAATTTTTCTCTCTTTTTCATAAGATTCTTCCCTATTATAAATAGTACGCCCATCTTTGATTTGATTTGTTATTGAAAAAATACAACGCAAATATTCTACTGGAATCACTAAGTCTGATATATCATGCCATCCATTATAAGAGAACCCTTTTTCTATCGCCCCTGCTTTCAATTTTCTATCGCATTCGCCTTTACACGCACAATACACATCTTCTATATATAACTTTCCATCATTAAGGTTCCCACAACGCACAAAATTAGCTTGATAACTTTCTGTAAATAATGCCCTTAATAGGTCTTTTCCGCAACAATCACATTTTAAGGGAAGGTATTCGTTTACAATTTGATGCAAGGGTCTAATTGCTTTATACGATAATGGGAAATATCTCAATAAAAGCTCAGAATATCCGACAGTCACAAGATAATTTTCAATCAATTTCCCATCAAAAATTCTATAATCAGCTATCTTTTCTTGCTCTTTTAGTTGCCTTAGACGACTATTCAAACCAGAACTAGGAAGTGTAGAATATATTCCCATAAATCCTTGTGCTTTAAAACTCGAAAGTCTTTCTATAATGTTTGGTTCATCCCCTTCACTAACAGCTTTTCCACTTTTTGCAAACTGTTTACAACTTACAAGCCACTTTATATGTCCTTTATATATTGTTCCTTTAACATTTTCTCTAATTAAAATATCCTTTCCTCCATCCGGTCCACGATCAGGAGAAATTTCAATTGTAAATCCCATCTCATTTAAAAAATCTCTAGTAAAAAGTTCCCAATGTTCTGGCGTTATTTCTTGATAATTAATCATTTCATCTTCCTTTTTAATAAAAATTTTTACATAATTATTGGGGGTAAAAATTTTAAGGTTGAAATACTACTGTCCGCTCATTTGATTTTCCGGTTTTTACAGGAAATTCACCCAATACTTCATCCATTAAATAAGGTGCAACCACACGAATATCGGAATTTGAACCACCACTATAGACTTCACCTTGCCAGATTACTTCAACTTTTTTTGACTTTATTAATTCACGATAATCCACAAAATAAATCTTAATATCTCTGTAGTAAGAAGTAGCTGTATATCCTCCAGTTGTATGTGGTTTGCTCTCATATTTACCTGGTGAATACTCTGTTCCGTAAACATAGGTACTACCTATAGAACCCGTATATGTTTTGGTCTCACCAGGAACATAGTGAGGAAGGTATATAGTTGTGGGCGGAACATAGTACTGAAATGGACCACAATAAAAACTAATAGTAATCAAAAAGTCTGGATTTTCATCGTCGTAGATATATCCTTTTTGAATAAGGCGTTCCTTAACCATAAAAAGTAATTCCTTTTCTAATAAAGGGTTTTCTTTATCGACTGGGAATAATGTAAAATGTTTAGCCTGTAAGAGTTTTTTTTCGGGGTCGGAGTAAGTTTTAACATTCATCTTAATTGTTGCACATGCTGTCAAAATTAAACAAGTTATACCCAGAAAAGACAAATAATAATGTTTTTTGGTCATTTTCTCCCTCTTGGTTAAGGGTATAGGAATTTTTCTTATTATGTTTTCTGCTTTAATAAATGTATCTCACCTTTATTTGTTTGTCAAGAGGTAAGTCGTAAGGAAAAGTAATTTTGGATTGTAGGGGGTAAAAATTTTTGGGGACTAAGAGTTTTTAGAGAATTTTATCTTCCTATTGTAATACCGTAAAATCCACCATCGATTGGGGAAAGAATATCTGTTACATCTTTTATATTTAAATTTAAATCATTAGCAATCTTCCAATACTCAAAGCTCTTGTCTTTTTCTTTACATTCTTCCATTTTTTTATTGAGATATTTTTCAATTTTATTGGCTATTTCAATTTTTAAATTACATCTAATTATTTTGCTTTCATCTGAACCTCTATAAATTTTTATATTTATCTTAATAGGATATTCCCTCATTTTTACCTCCAATTTTATTTTAACATCCGGAATTTTTTTCCGCAATAGTTGTTTTTTTAAACTCTACTATTTTTACCAATGAGATTTCTTTTTTTCAGAAAGAGAATCCCAAACTGTTTTTCCCGCGATTACAGAAGAAGCAAAAGCAGCAGTTTCCAGATTTTCTGCAGCCTTAGCGGCGACTACAGCAGAATTTTCAGCTATTTGTCGAGTTTCCTCAACACCTAATTTGATACTTTCAATATTCCTTTCAAGACGATTAAACCTTTCTTCTTTTTCAATTTCTTTCTTCTTTTTTTTCTCTTCTTCAAGGGCTTTTTGTTCTTCCGATTTTCGTTGTTTTTTAAATTCTTCAATTTCTTGTTTGTAATATTTATCAAAAACCTTTTTCAATTCCAAATTTTTTTCAAAAAATAGGGCTAAAACTTCTTCTATTCGATCCAAAATTCTCCCGCCTTCCCAGAAAGAAACATTTTCGATAAATTTTTTTCCAATTGCAACATCACTTTTCCTACACTCAATAGCAATCCAATTAAATAATTCTTTCTCGACATCAGTATTTATCATTCTTTTTGTCCTCCCCTTTTGGCTTGTAACCCTACAACTTTCATCCTTTTTAATCCTCATAAAGATCCTTATCTCTTAAAATTTTTCGTGCTTTGCTATTGCCTTCATACTATCAATCAATTTCGCAGCTCTTATATAACCAATTCCTAATCTTCGTTGAAGAAAAGCAGTAGACGCTTGCCCTTCATCAGCCACCAATTTAACAGCCTCTAAAAACAAGGGATCTTTTTCTGTTTCCGTTTGCAAGGTTTGTATATCTGGTTTTGTATCTTCCTTTATTGGTTCTACTATTTTTTTATTTTCGTTTAATAAAGAATTAATCCTAAGAATGTTCTTTATTTCATTATTATCGGGTTCATTTTTAATTCTTTCTTTATACATTGAAATGATTTCTGCTTTAAATGCTTCGGTTAATATAAATTCTTTTAGATATCTTTCGCAAAACCCTCCTATTTTAAGGGGAGAAATACTGTCTACTTTTCTTTTTATTTCGGATAACCCTTTAACTGTTTTTATAGATTTAAGTTTTTCCCTTATTTCATTTAATTGTTCTAAAACTTCCTTAAATTTTTTTATTAAAATAACACGGTTTCCCTCTATAGTCTGTTTTCGTTGTTCCATTCGTTTTTTTTCTTTCCAATGTATTTTTTCTTTCTTTTCATTCTGCTTTTTAATCCTTTCTCTCTTCGTTTTCAAAAAAAACTTACTAAATAACGAAAATTTTTCTAACTGTAAAGGTTCTATTTTCTCTTGAAATTCATAGCTAGAAATCTTCTGAATCAATTGATAAATTATTTTATAGCGTCCTTGTAAATCAATATCTGCAGATTGCTTTGTTTTTTCCACTATATCTTGAAAGTATGCCCTCGTTTTTATATAAGAAAAAAATATATCTTTATCTCTTTTCTCTAACTCCTCTAAATCTTTTTTTAACGCAATATTAAAATTATCAAAAATATTTTGGTTTGGTTCGTTGATAAAAATCTGGCGAAATAAGCGGTTTCTTTTTTTATAATACTCGCGATTTACTAATCGATCTTCGCCATATGTTTCTCTAATACTAATAACACTATTTATTAATTTAAGAAATACCTCTGATTTTTCCTTAATATATTCATAAAACTCATTCAATTTATCATAATATTCTTCACTATCAACAAGATACTTTTCGAATTCTTTTAACACTTTCTCTTTATATTTCAACATATTCTGACTGTCATTTTCAAATTCTTTGCTAAAGTCACAAATTTTATTTAAATAATCTTCAAAAAAAAACATAATTTAGCCTCCTTTTTTTAGAAAAACTACACCTTTATTAATATT
>JAUVLC010000043.1 GCA_030595925.1 Clostridia bacterium
GAGCCTTTTTGATTGAATTTATGCTGAGCCTTTCGACTACGCTCAGGATAAACTCAGCTGAAGTGCTCAGGATAAACTCAGCGACAGTCTTGCTCCGCCTCAGGCGGATTATGGCGGAGTTTAAATTTGTTGAATTGGTCAAAGACAAAGATAAAAATAAGAACAAAAAAAAATAGTCAAACATAGCCAAAAGATGTTGAATGATAAATTTGTTTGTAGTTGCTCAAAGAACTTGTGCTGAGTGTAATCGAAGTATTGAGCAAAAATGGTTGGGAGTTGGAAGTTGGGAGTTTGAAAAAATAGTCCATGGATAAGAGATTGTGAATGGTAAATAGTAAAAAAATGGAGGGAAAGCGGTATGGATTTTCTGAACGGGTTAAAATTTGATGATAAGGGGTTAATTCCGGCCATAATTCAAGATGAGAAAACAAAAGATGTTTTAATGGTTGGGTATATGAATGAAGAATCACTAATGAAAACTATCGAAGAGAAAAGAACTTGTTTTTGGTCCCGGTCAAGACAAAAATTCTGGATAAAGGGAGAAACCTCGGGTCATGTTCAAAAAGTAAAAGAAATTTTTATTGATTGTGATCAGGATACTCTTTTAATCAAAGTTGAACAAACAGGTGGGGCCTGTCATATGGGTTATCGTTCTTGTTTTTATCGTAAATTTAATGAGGACGGGGGATTGGAAATTATAGGAGAGAAGCTTTTTGAGCCGGAAAAAATATATAAAAAATAATCTTTATTAGTAAAAAAAATATAATTTTTAAAGAGATAATAAATAACAAAGGAAGCAGTGAATGTTTTATCCTGATTTTAAAGAATTTAAGCGATTATCTAAGGAAGGGAATCTAATTCCCGTTTATAAGGAAATTTTGGCCGATTTAGAAACACCGGTTTCTGCGTTAGCTAAGATTTCAGATAATTTTAAAGATAAATATTGTTATTTGCTGGAAAGCGTAGAAAATGGAGAGCGTTTGGGACGATATTCTTTTTTATCCAGTCATCCCTCGTTTGTCTTTGAAAGTAAAGGCAAAGAAATTAAGTATTATTCTCCGGGCAGTAAATATCAAAAAAAGATAAGGGGAAATCCGATAGATGAACTTAAAAGGCTTATGGAAACATATAAACCTGTTGCGGCAAAAGGTTTACCTCTTTTTTATGGAGGGGCAGTAGGGTTTGTCGGGTATGATTTAGTTCGTTTTATAGAGGATATTCCGGATGTTAATCCTGATGACCTTAATCTTCCTGATTGTCTTTTTATTTTTACTAATAATATTCTTGTTTTTGATCATATATCCCATAAAATAAAAGTCGTTTCCTGTGTACATCTGGACGACTTTTTAATTAAGGGAAATAAAAAAGATAAAAAAAGTATACAAAAAAAATATACGGAAGCTTGCCGGCAGATAGATGAGATTATTGAAAAATTAAGGAAGAGAACCCCCGTATTTAAAAAACAAAAGTTGTCTAAAGTAAAAAAACTTGAAATAAAATCTAATTTTAGTAAAAAAGAATTTAAAGATATCGTAAAAAAAGCAAAAAAAAATATAAAAGCAGGAGAAATTATTCAAACGGTGCTATCTCAAAGATTGTCGGTAAAAATAAACACGGATTCGTTTAATGTTTATAGAGCATTAAGGGTAATAAATCCGTCTCCTTATATGTTTTATCTTAAAATGGATAAATATTGTTTGGTTGGTTCTTCCCCGGAGATTCTTGTACGAAAACAAGAACGGATGGCTGAATTAAGACCTATTGCCGGAACCCGTAAGAGAGGGAAAAATGAACAGGAGGATTTAGATTTAATTAAAAGTTTACTTGCTGATCCCAAAGAACGGGCAGAACATGTGATGCTGGTGGATTTAGGCAGGAATGATTTGGGCCGGGTTTGTAAATATAACAGTGTTAATATAACGGAATTAATGACTATTGAAAAGTATTCTCATGTGATGCATATTGTTTCAGATATTAAAGGATTATTAAAAAGGAATGTAGGTAGCTTTGACCTGTTTTGTGCGTGTTTTCCTGCCGGGACGGTTTCCGGTGCTCCCAAAATCAGGGCTATGGAAATTATTGACCAGTTAGAAAATGTAAGAAGGGGAACGTATGCCGGAGCGGTAGGGTATTTTAGTTTTCAGGGGAATATGGATATGGCCATTACTATTCGTACTATATTAATTAAAGATAAAGTTGCCTATGTTCAAGCAGGTGCGGGTATCGTTTATGATTCTTTACCTGAAAAAGAGTATAGAGAAACTTTAAATAAAGCAAAGGCGATGCTCAAAGCTATTCAGATGGCAGAAGAGGGTTTTGAATAAGAAAAAAGCAAAATGGGGAGAGAGAGAAGATGATTTTGGTGATTGATAATTATGATTCTTTTGTTTATAATCTTGTTCAATATGTTGGGGAGATGGAAAAAGAAATTATTGTTTATCGTAATGATAAAATCTCTTTAGACAGGATTGAAAAATTAAAACCGACCCGGATTATTATTTCACCCGGTCCCGGCCGTCCGGAAGAGGCAGGCATAAGTTGTGAATTGATTAGAAAGTTTAGCAACAAAATCCCTATTCTTGGGGTTTGTTTGGGACATCAATGCATAGGATATGTATATGGAGCTAAAATAGTAGGAGCAACAAGGATTATGCATGGAAAAACTTCTTCTGTTTTTCATCATAAAAAAGATGTTTTTAAGGACATAGAAAATCCTTTCACCGCGGCGAGATATCATTCTTTGATTGTAGAAGAAAAACTTTTACCCGATTGTCTTAAAGTTACCGCATGGACAAAAGAAAATGAAATTATGGGTATTCGCCATAAAAAATATAAGGTTTATGGGGTGCAGTTTCATCCTGAATCTATATTGACCGATGTTGGGAAAAAAATCTTGAATAATTTTTTAAATATAAAGTTTTAGAGAAGAGAAGAGGAGGAAAAATGATTAAGGAATCTATTAATAAATTAGTTGAGCAAAAAAATCTTCCGGAGGCAGAAATTCAAGAGGTAATGCAGGAAATTATGGAAGGGAAAGCTACCCCGGCACAGATTGCTGCATTTATCACGGCTTTAAGAATAAAAGGAGAAACTGTAGAGGAGATCACCGGTTGTGCTAAAGTAATGAGAGCCAAAGCACAAAAAATAAATGTTGACGGGAAAACAATAGTAGATACCTGTGGCACAGGTGGGGATAGGAAAGGTACTTTTAATATTTCTACTGCCGCAGCTTTTGTTGTAGCAGGGGTGGAAGGCTCTTTAGCTGTGGCTAAACATGGAAATAGGTCTGTTTCCAGTCACTGTGGTAGTGCGGATGTTTTACAATATTTAGGAGTAAAGGTAGATGTTTCGCCGGAGATAGTGGAAAAATGTGTTAATGAATTAGGTATTGGCTTTTTTTTTGCTCCTACTTTTCATGAATCAATGAAATATGCTATTGGACCGCGCCGGGAAATAGGAATAAGGACTGTTTTTAATATTTTAGGACCGCTTACCAATCCGGCAAATGCTCAAGCACAGGTTTTAGGGGTTTATTCTTCTTCTTTGACAGAACCAATGGCGAAAGTTTTAGGAAAATTGGGGGTGAAACAGGCTTTTGTCGTATATGGAGTAGATGGTTTGGATGAAGTTACTACAACCGGAGATACAATGGTTTCCGAGTTGAAAGACGGACAGGTTAGTACTTTTTATATTCAACCTGAAAACTTTGATTTACCCCGGGCGAAACTTGCTGATTTACAGGGGGGAAGTATAGAAGAAAATGCTCAGATTTTTTTGGATGTTTTAAAAGGCAAAGAAGGTCATCCGTTGAACATTGTTATTTTAAATGCAGCAGTAGCGATTACCGCAGGAAAGCAAGAAAAAACCGATAATGTTGCTGATAAAATAAGGCTTATTAAGGAATCCGTAGATTTAGCCAGAAAATCAATAGATTCAGGTGCTGCTTTACGGAAATTGGAATTATTGAAGGAATATACGAACAGCTAAAATTTGCTATATCGTTCGAAACACATTTTACTTTCATTTTTCTAATTAATCTTAGTGGAGCAAAGCGACAGTCCGCCAGTCTTTAAAGTGGTAATTTATTATTTATTTTTTGTCTTTATCCGTAATCTATGGACTATCGACTGTGGACTATGGACTAAATCTGTTTTCGTCTTTATCTGTCATCTGTGACATCGTTTGTGAGGTGGAGGATAAGGCGGGATTTTGGAAATTTAAAGGTATATTTTATGAAAGATATATTAAAGGAGATTGTAGAACATAAAAGAATTGAATTAAAGAAGAGAAAAGAAATTGTATCTATTGACAAATTAAAAAACTCTCTTTCTTCTTTACCACCTACCCGTAATTTTAAAAAGGCTATTTCTAAACAGGGAAAGATTAATTTAATTGCGGAGATTAAAAAATCTTCTCCTTCCCGGGGGGTGATATGCCTGGATTTTGACCCGTCTAAATTAGCACTTGTTTATGAAAATAATGGGGCGGCAGCAATTTCTGTTTTAACGGAAGAAAAATATTTTCAGGGAAAGACAGAATATCTTAAAGAGGTAAGAAACGTTACGTTTCTTCCTTTACTGTGTAAAGATTTTATTATAGAGGAATACCAGTTTTATGAAGCAAGAAATTATGGTGCTGATGCTGTGCTTTTAATTGCCGGTATTCTTAGTGAAGAAAAAATTGGTAAATATTTAACGTTGGGGAAAGAGTTGGGATTGGATTGTTTAGTGGAAATACATCAGGCAGACGAATTAAAAAAGGTATTAAATACAGGAGCTGAAATTATTGGCATAAATAATCGTAATTTACATGATTTTTCAGTAAATATAAATACCACTTTGGAATTAAGGAAGATGATTCCTGATGATAAGATTGTTGTTTCCGAAAGTGGGATTAGAAAAAAAGAAGATGTTTTATTATTGCAAAGGGCAAGGATAAATGCTATATTAATCGGGCAGAGTTTTCTTGAAAGCAAAAATCCGGCCCGGAAGATAAAAGAATTAGGATTGGAAACCCTGGAAGATGAATAAAGTAAAGATTTGTGGTATTACTAATAGGGAAGATGCACATTCAGCGGTTGATTTAGGAGCGGATTTCTTAGGGTTTAATTTCTATGAAAAAAGTTTGCGATATGTTTTACCGGAGAAAGCAAGAGAAATAATCGAAGAACTGCCGGATTCTTTAATAAAAGTAGGTGTTTTTGTTAACGAACAGATAGAAATGATTTTAGAAATAGCAGAGAAATGTAGTTTATCTATGGTTCAGTTACACGGTGAGGAAACTCCTGCATTTTGCGTAAAGCTTGCTCAAAAAAAACAGAATTTAAAAATAATAAAAGCTTTTAGAATAAAAAAGGAATTTAATTTGCAGGATTTATTGAATTTCAACGTGGACTATTATCTTCTGGATGCTTTTGTTCCCGGACAATATGGTGGTACGGGAAAAGTTTTTAACTGGGACTGGGCAATGAAAGTAAAAGAAACAGGTAAATCCTTATTTTTGTCGGGAGGACTTACTTTAGAAAATGTAAGAGAAGCAATTATTAAAGTAAATCCGGATGTCCTGGATGTAGCCAGTGGAATAGAAATTTCTCCGGGGCGCAAAGATTATCAAAAAATGAAGGAATTCATAGAAATAGTTAAGACAACAAACGCAGCTTAAAATTATCCGTAGTCTATTTGCTCCGGATTAAAATTTGTTACCGGGACTTATAAGTAAAGAGAGAGGAAGATTAATATATGTTGCCTAATAAAGATGGTTATTTTGATGAATTCGGAGGAAAATTTATTCCCGAAACGTTGTTTTTTGCTCTTTCTGAATTAGAAAAAAGGTATGCTAAAATAAAGAAAAGTAAAAAATTTAAAAATCAATTGGATTATTATCTTACTCATTATGTGGGGAGGCCCACTCCTTTATATTATGCTCAGCGATTAACGGAAAGATTGCAGGGAGCAAAAATATTTTTGAAAAGGGAAGATCTTTGCCATACTGGGGCCCATAAAATAAATAATGCCCTGGGACAGATTTTATTGGCTAACGAAATGGGAAAAAAAAGGATTATTGCAGAGACAGGAGCCGGTCAACATGGGGTAGCTGTTGCTACGGCGGCTGGTTTGTTTGGTTTAAAATGTGAAGTTTATATGGGTAGTGAGGATATAAGAAGACAGAAACTAAATGTTTTTCGGATGAAATTATTAGGGGCTAAGGTTATTCCGGTTGAAAGCGGAACTAAAACCTTGAAGGATGCTATTAATGAAGCGATTCGTGATTGGGTAACTAATGTAGAGACAACCCATTATTTATTAGGTTCAACCGTAGGTCCTCATCCTTATCCAATGATTGTCAGAGATTTTCAGTCAGTGATTGGAAAGGAAACAAAAAAGCAAGCAATAAAGCACATCGGTAAATTGCCTGATTATTTAGTTGCTTGTGTGGGTGGGGGGAGTAATGCTTTAGGTTTATTTTATCCTTTTTATAACGAGAAGGTAAAGTTTATTGGGGTAGAAGCAGCAGGAGAGGGAATTAAGAGCGGTAAACATGCCGCTCCTCTTTGTGCCGGAAAAATAGGAATTTTACACGGGACGAAAAGTTTTGTTCTTCAGGATGAGAATGGACAGATATCCTCTACCCATTCGGTATCCGCAGGACTGGATTATCCCGGGGTAGGGCCCGAACATAGTTTTTATAAAAAAAGCAAAAGGGCTGAATATGCAGCAGTTAATGATAAGGAAGTATTAAAGGCTTTTTGTTTGCTTTCTAAAACGGAAGGAATTATTCCTGCTTTGGAATCCGCACATGCTGTTGCATACATAGTAAAAATGGCTAAAAAATGGGGAAAAAATAAAAATGTAATTATGTGCCTTTCCGGTCGGGGAGATAAGGATATGGAAGAGATAGCTAATATATTTGGGGCTTCTTTGTAGAATACTATTAATAAATTAAGGTCGGATTTATGAATCGCATTGATAAGAAATTTGAGCAGTTAAAACGGGAAAAGAGAAAGGCATTTATTGCTTTTATTACCGCAGGGGTTCCATCTTTGGAAATTACAGGGAAGTTGATTCTGGAAATGGAAAGAAAGGGAGTGGATATTATTGAATTGGGCGTTCCCTTTTCTGATCCTATGGCCGACGGGCCTGTTATTCAAAAATCTTCCCATCAGGCATTAGAGAAAAAGGTTAGTCTGGAAAAGATTTTATTGTTAGTAGAGGAAATAAGAAAAAAAACAGAAATTCCTTTGCTTTTAATGAGTTATTTTAATCCAATATATAATTTTGGTTTAATGAAATTTGCCGGGGAAAGTCGAAAAAAAGGATTAGATGGAGTGATAATTCCCGATCTTATTTTAGAAGAAGCCCAAGAATGGAAAAAAATATCAATAGATGCAGGTTTAGCGAATGTGTTTTTAGCTACACCGACCACTTCATTAAAAAGGATGAAGAAAATAGCCGGTGAGACGAGAGGCTTTCTTTATTATGTTTCCCGGACCGGGGTTACCGGAACAAAAGAGAAAATAGGCAAAAAAATAAAGGAAGAATTATTGTCAGCTAAAAAACTAAGCGGAAAAACACCGGTAGTATGCGGATTTGGTATTTCTAATGCTCAACAGGCAAAAGAAATTGCTAAGTATTGTGATGGAGTTATTATCGGTAGTGCTATAGTAAAAATTATAGACGAAAGCAAAGACGAAAAAAAAATATTAACTCAGGTAGGACACTTTGTTAATCAGGTGCGGCGGGGGATGGATAAGAAATAAAAATTAGTCCATAGTCCACAGACAGAAACAAAGACAAAAGACTGCGAATAGCAAATTGCAAATGGCAAAGAAAAAGACAGTTTTTCCCCCTTTGGAAAAGGGGGTTAGGGGGATTTAAAAAAGACAGTTGAATTGGTTTAGATTTTTTTTATTAGTTAGAAGGATAAAAGAAAAAGGCATAATGTAGGGGCGACCTTGATCGCCCGAAAGAATTTAAGGGTGGGCAAGCCCACCCTTACGCGAAAAATTTGCTATATCGTTCAAAACACATTTTCCCTTTATTTTTTTTGTTTCTCCTCCCCTTGTGGGAGGAGATTAAGAGGAGGGGAAAATAAGGCGGGAAGTCTTATCGAAGGAGGGATGGAAATGGCTGTAGAACGTCCGAAAGGAAAAAAAAGTGTTCCTGAGGGAGTATGGACGGAATGTAAGAAATGCGGACAGACGGTATATAACAAAGAGTTAGAAAAAAATTTTAAGATTTGTCCGACATGCGGATATTATTTTAGGTTATCTGCACAGGAAAGGGTTAATTTTCTTTTGGATGAAGGGAGTTTTAAGGAATCCGATATTGATATGAAATCCAATGATCCTCTTTCTTTTCATGATACCCGCAAATATGTTGAACGGCTTGAGGATGCAAGAAAAAAAACGAATCTTTTTGATGCTATTATTACGGGAGAAGGAACAATCGGGAAACATAGTGTGAGCATGGGGGTAATGGATTTTAGATTTATGGGTGGGAGCATGGGTTCTGTGGTGGGAGAGAAAATTACCCGGGCAATAGAAAAGGCAATAGAAAAAAAAACGGTAGTAATTATTGTTTCCACTTCCGGGGGGGCAAGAATGCAAGAAGGAATGTTTTCCCTGATGCAGATGGCTAAAACAAGTGCTGCTCTATCGAGATTAAGTAATATGAAATTACCTTTTATTTCTATATTGACGGATCCTACTACTGCAGGTGTAAGTGCGAGTTTTGCTATGTTAGGAGATGTTATAATTTCCGAGCCTAAAGCTTTGATTGGGTTTGCCGGGCCGCGTGTAATTGAACAAACGATAGGACAAAAATTACCTGAAGGATTTCAAAGTGCGGAATTTCTTTTAGAACACGGGATAGTAGATTTAATAGTAGAAAGAAAAGAATTAAAAAGTACACTAATTAAATTTTTAAATTTTTTCAAGAATAAAGTTTAATCTTGATTTTTGTTTGTCCGAAGATGATAAAATTTGATATTTATGCAATATATTTGCGGTAAAATATGACCTACAAAGAAGCATTGAATTATTTATTTCCTTTAAAAAGTGAAAAGATAAAGTTTGGGCTTGAGTCCGTAAGAAAAGTTTTGGGGGAATTAGGAAATCCTCAAAATTTTCTTTCGGTTATTCATGTTGCCGGTACTAATGGAAAAGGGTCTGTTTCTTCTTTCGTTTATTCTATTTTGAAAGAAGCCGGATATAAGGTAGGAGTTTATACTTCGCCTCATTTGGTTGATTTAAGGGAAAGAATTCAAATAAATGAGAAATGGATTAGTAAAAGAGATGTTGTCTGTTTAATCAAAAAAATTGATGTGATATGTAAGTGTTTATCAGTAAAGTTGAGTTATTTTGAAGTTCTTACAGTCGTGGCATTTTGTTATTTTTTCCGGGAGAAAGTAGATTTTGCGATACTGGAAGTAGGAATGGGCGGCAGATTGGATGCTACTAATGTATTGATGAAGCCGTTAGTTTCGATAATTACTAATATTGAATATGAACACAAAGATTATCTTGGAGATACTTTAAGTAAAATTGCCGGAGAAAAAGCGGGAATTATAAAGGAGAATGGTTTTGTAATTACCGGGGTAAAACATAAAAGTTCTTTTGCCCGGATCCGGAAAATTTGTAAAACGAAAAAAGCAAAATTGTTTTGTTTAAACAATGATTTTTTATCGGTTAGGGGGAAAGAGAAGGTTTGTTTGGTTAAAACAAACTTTGATTATCAGCAGTTTGATTATCAAGGGATTTTTAATAATTATAAAAAAATAAAAATAAAGCTTTTAGGAAAACATCAGATAGAAAATGCTCTTTTATCTTTAGCCTGTATGGAGCTTTTGCAGCGTTTTCACGGGGTTCGAATAAATAAAAAGCAGATTTACAAGGGTTTGTATCAAGGGTTTTGGCCGGGCAGGTTGGAGTTATTAGAAGTTCCTTTTTCATTAAAATATAAAGTAAGGGTTTTATTGGATGGGGCTCATAATCCGTCGGCATTTTGTGCTTTGCGGAATGCCCTTAAAGAAAATAATATAATTTATGATAAACTTTTTGTTTTGTTGGGAGTACTGAAAGATAAGGAAATAGAAAAAATGTTAAAGATTTTATCTCCTTTGGCGGATAAACTTATAATTACTAAACCATTTACAGAGAGAGCTCTTGACCCGAAAATGATTTATTCTTATGCATCCAAATTTTTGCCTGAGGAAAAAATTATAACAGGGGGAGAGATTAAAAATGATATAAACGGTATTTTTAAAGAAATTTTTTTGTCTTATAAATGTGATAATCCAAAAAAAAATAAGTTTAGTAAGATAGAAAAAGAAGTTTTAATTTTAGTAACAGGGTCTTTGTATTTGGTAGGGGAAATAAAAAAGATGTTAATATCGAATAAAGAAAGAAGGGGGATAAAGCAATGGCTGGCGTAATCTTTAAAGATGTAACTAAAATTTATCCAAGAAAAAGTGTAAAAAACAAAAAGGGTGTAAGCGAGGTTAAAAAAGATGTTGTTGGGTGCAGGTCTATCAATTTGGAAGTTGAGGATAAAGAATTTTGTGTGCTGGTAGGTCCGTCGGGATGTGGGAAATCTACTACTTTACGGATGGTGGCGGGATTGGAAGAAATTACCAGTGGGCAAATTTATATAGGAGATAGATTAATTAATGATGTTCCGCCGAAGGACAGGGATATTGCTATGGTATTTCAAAATTATGCTCTCTATCCCCACATGAATGTTTATGAAAACATGTCTTTTGCTTTAAGATTAAAAAAGATTCCCAGAAAAGAAATAGAACAAAGAGTGGAAGAAGCCTCAAAGATTTTAGGGATTTTTAACTTGTTAGATAGAAAACCCGCAGCTCTTTCGGGGGGGGAAAAACAGAGGGTGGCGGTAGGAAGAGCCATTGTCAGAAAACCAAAAGTATTTCTTTTTGATGAACCATTATCTAATTTAGATGCAAAACTCAGAATGGAAATGAGGGCGGAATTGGTTAAATTACATAATGCCTTACAAACCACAATGATTTATGTTACTCATGACCAGGTAGAGGCAATGACTATGGGGGACAAAATTGTGGTAATGAAAAAAGGTTTAATTCAACAGGTAGATATTCCTATGGTTTTATACAAAGAACCGGAAAATAAGTTTGTAGCAGGATTTATTGGTAGTCCTCCCATGAACTTTATGGAATGTAAGGTTCTAAAAGAGAAAAAAGGAATTTATTTGGATGAAGGCACCTTTAAAGTAAAAATAACGGAAAAAATGGAAGAAGATATTCGTCCTTATTTGAATAAAAAAGTGATTTTGGGTGTAAGGGCAGAGGATATTTATGATAAACTTTATGCCATGGATGCAACGGAAGAGAATACCATAATTGCCACTGTGGAGTTGATAGAGCCATTGGGAGCGGAAATTTATCTGCATATGCGTGCCGGTCAGGGAAAGGATCTTTTTGTTAGCAGGGTAGATTCCAAGAATAAAGCTAAGGTGGGCCAAAAAATTGAGTTAGTATTTGATATGAAAAAAATTCATATTTTTGATAGGGATAAGATAAATAATCTTAATGATATGGACTCAGAAAAAGCCGTAAAGGTAATATAGGAAAGAAAAAAAATAAATTAATTTTTTTTAGCGGACAAGGGAGAGGATAGTGTCAAAAATTAAATGAGTGCGCCGAGAAAAGCGTATTAGTTCTTGTTGGTGACCTGTCCGGCTGAGAGAATACATACAGGCAGGAAGTCCAACTCGGGCAAAGGTTAGTCGCCAGCCCGACACTGAATTTCACATTTAGGGAGGCAACGAACTGAATGAAGCTGAAAAGAGGGAAGTATAGAGCTGTAGCGAAAGCGAACAGATTGAGCCCCGAAATATTTATGATGTCGGTAGCCGATACCGTTCATTTGGGAGCAGGCAGTAGTCCTATAACCGTAATAGGCGAGGGTATAGGAATCCGACGGGGTCTGAGATGACAGCGAGATACAATAAGGAGCTGATATGAACTCGGGAGAGCCAATGTATTCCCATAAAGAATGTGGTATCAAGCCTATAGACGGTAAGACACAGCAAGGTATTATACATTGGCAGTCGGACTATTCCATAGTATCAGAGAAGTCCCGTAATGGGGATGGAGAGAAGGGAATAGCAGTAATGCGGCGAGAGGAAAGGGACACATCTGCCAGACACAGAACTGGACAACAGATGACAACAAAACTTACCTCTCTAATCTTACGAGCAAAGAGAGAATCCAAATGTAAATTTGTGTCGCTGACACATTTACTCACAGAGGATTTTCTCAAAGGATGTTTTAGGGAGCTGAAAAGGGATAAGGCTTCAGGAATAGACGGAGTGAATGTTAAGGAGTATGAAGTCAATTTAGAGGAGAAAGTTAAGGATTTAGTGGTGAGACTAAAAGCAAAGAAGTATAAGCCACAACCGGTCAGACGGGTTTATATACCGAAAAGTGACGGTAGTAAACGGGGACTGGGAATTCCCGCGGTTGAAGATAAAATAGTGCAGAAGGGAATAAAGAAAATTCTTGAGCCAATCTTTGAAGTTGACTTTATGGATGTGTCTTTTGGGTTTCGTCCCAATAAGAGTTGTCATGATGCGTTAGAGGTGCTAAATACGGCAGTAATGGGCAGAACGGTTAACTATGTGGTGGATATGGACATAGAAAAGTTCTTTGACAATATAAACCACAAGTGGCTAATGAGATGTTTGAAGCAAAGGATTAAAGATACAAGTTTATTGAGGTTGATTGTTCGTTTCTTAAAAGCGGGCGTAATGGAAAAAGATAAATTAGTTCAGACGAATAAAGGAACACCGCAAGGTGGGATATTGAGTCCACTACTGGCAAATATTTATCTACATTACATTTTAGACCTGTGGTGGGAGAAGAAAATAAAGAAACAATTAAAAGGATTTGTTCAGCTTGTCCGCTATGCTGATGATTTCATTGTCTGTTTTCAATATGGCAGAGAAACAACAGCATTTGTTGAAAGTTTGAAGCAAAGGCTTGATAAGTTTGGTCTGAAAATTGCAAAAAGCAAATCAAGAGTAATTGAGTTTGGTCGTTTTGTTTGGCAGAAAGCACAACGGGAAAACAGGAAAGTGGCAACATTTGACTTTCTGGGGTTTACACATTATTGTAATAAGAGCAGAGAAGGAAAGTTCAAGTTAGGACGAAAGACGGCACGGACAAGATTTCGGAAAAAGATAAAGGAAATTAACAAATGGTTAAAGAATGTCCGCAATCTTGTGGGGCTGAAAGAGTGGTGGAAAGTGTTAAAGCAGAAATTGCTTGGACACTATCGCTATTATGGGATAAGTGGTAACATACGAGCTATTAGTGAATTTAACATTCTGACGACAAGACTTGCGTATAAATGGATAAATAGGCGAAGTCAGAAGAAAAGTTTTAACTATAAGCAGTATTACCGCTTTATGAGATACAACCCGTTGCCAAAACCGAAAATATATCACTTGACGGCATATACTTTGTCCTCGTAAAAGGATAGTGTTACTGAAGAGCCGTGTGTGGGAAATCCACAAGCACGGTTCTGTGAGGGGCATTAAATAACTGAGGAGGTTATAAAAGATGTCTACTCGACAAAAAAAACTCAGAAAAGTATTATAAGTAAAAGAGATTTTTTTCATGAGATGGGAAGAATAATGGTAGTTATGGGAATCTGGTAACCGCAGGCTTTAGCCTGCGTAGAGAGAAGAAACACAGAAAAACGCAGGCTAAAGCCTGCGATTACCAAAAAATAAAATACTTTTAATGTTAATAGAGAGAGAGAAGAAAGGGAAAAAGATGAAAAAAAAGTATACTGTTGGCGTGGATTTGGGGGGTACCAATATTGAAGTTGCGTTGGTTGATAATAAAGGAAATATTATAAGTAAAATAAAAGTTCCAACCCGTGTGCAGGAAGGATCTGATGAAATAATTAATCGGGTAATTATATTAATTAAGAAAATCATGCAAAATGTTTCTCCGAACAAATTAAACGGTATAGGAATTGGAGCTGCGGGTGAAATTGATCATCGAAGGGGGAGGATTTGGTTTTCACCTAATTTGTTCTGGGAGAATATTCCTCTGGTTGCTAAAATAAAGAAAGAAATTAATTTACCCATAATTTTAGAAAATGATGCTAATGCTGCAGCCTGGTATATGCATCAATTAGGGCCGGCTAAAGGGGTGGATAACTTAATCTGTGTAACTTTAGGTACGGGTGTGGGCGGAGGCATTATACTTAATAAAAAGATTTATCATGGCTGGAAAGGAAAAGCGGGAGAATTAGGCCATATGACTTTGTTTCCTAAGGGATTGAAATGCAATTGTGGTAATTATGGCTGTCTGGAAAGATATGTGGGGGCGCCATATATTGTAGAGAGAGCAATAAAGAAAATAAAAAAAGGAGAAAAGACCAGTATTCGGGACAAAGTATCCGGGGACTGGTCTAAAATAACCCCTTATCTTTTGGAAAAAGAGGCAAGGAAGGGAGATAAGCTGTCTAAAGAAATTTGGGTGGAAACAGGGGAATATTTAGGGATTGTTTTAGCCAGCGTAATTAATCTTCTGGACTTAGAGATGATTGTAATTTGCGGTGGAGTTTCTAAAGCAGGAGAAGTCTTATTTGCTTCATTGAAAGATACTTTAAAGAAAAGAATTTTTGGTAAATCACCCGGAATGGTAAAATTGGTTTATAGCAAATTGAAAGAAGATGCCGGAGTAATCGGGGCCTCACTGCTTTGTTCTTGATAGGACTTTTTCAATTCAAAATATGGATTTAAGGAAAATTTAAATGAAAAGAAAAGAGTACATAGCCATTTTTTTAATGGCTATTTTTATTTTTATACCAGTAATAAACGGATATAGTGAAGAGAATGAGGCTATTCATTTTCGTGCTGATTATGTGGAATATGATGAAGATTCAAAAGATGTTTATGCCAGAGGAAATATAACGATTAATTACGGTGATGTACAACTTAATTGTAATGAAGCTATTTTTAATACCGAGGAAAAAAAAATACAGGCCAAAGGAAAAGTAATTTTAAAAGATATACAGGGGACATTTTTCGGAGAGGCGATGGAGTACAATTTAGAGACCAAAGAAGGGCAAATTGATAATGCGAGATTTTCTACTCATCCCTGGTATTGTGGAGGGCCGAAAATAGAAAAAAAAGGTCCTGAAAAAATCATAATCTACGGAGGGTTTTTTACCACTTGTGATTTAGACCCACCTCATTATTCTTTACACGGCAAGAAAATAATTATTTATCCTGAAAAGAAAATTGTTGCTTATAATGTGCTTTTTTATGTAGGAAAAGTGCCGATTTTATATTTACCTTTTTATATTCAGCCATTAAAAAAACGAAAATATAAATTAGATATGCGTATCGGTTCTAATACTGAACAAGGGACCTTTGTTAAAACTAAATTTGGTTATCCTTTAAGTTTATACACTTACGGAAAAATATATTTAGACTGGATGAGTGAAAAAGGTGTTGGGGTTGGCCTGGAATTTGATTATGATGTACCTGAAGTAATAAAAGGTTCATTTTATGTTTATTATATTAAGGAAAAAGATACTCAAACTGAAAGATGGAACAGTAGATTTTCCCACTGGCATAGAATTAATCAATTTTTAACCGGGACAGCTGATTTAAATTTTATGAGTGATCGCTTATTTAATGATAAATATAAGTTTGCTAACAGTCCCAGCGAGATTGCATCCGATGAAGGAGAATTTTTTAATTATGGATATAACGAAGCAAGGGTAAATGAAGAGTTAAAATCACATTTATCTTTAACCTTAAACAGAGATGTGTATCAATCTACAATTGCAATGAAGCGGAAAGACCATTGGGAAGATGATTCTTTTGAAAAAGAATATGTTTATTCTCCTGAATTTAGTTTGTCGGGGTTTCCCCGAAAATTGATTTCTATAAAAAATATTCCTTTTTATTGGAGAGGTTCTTTAAATGCCCGGAACTATTATACTGCTGAAATGGGTCATTATTCGTTTTCTACCGATGGGAAGCTGGGTTTAACCGGTGGATTTCCTCTAAATAAATATATGAGGTTAACCCCTGAAATAGATTTTCATCAATTTTTAGAAGATGAATGTCATCACAATCAGTATGATACCAGAACTAATTTAAGAATTCATCCTGTCTGGTGGCTGGATATGGATGTAATTTATGATTTGGAAGATACATTATACAAAAAAGACGGGTGTGCTCAAAATATAGAACCTTTGGATAAATTATCGAATAGGAATCTATTCAGATTTAATTCTTATACTAATCTTATTGTTAGTTCAGGATATAATTTTAGAGGGATATTAGAGGGCAAAATGGATAATTTAATAGCTGAATTACAATTCAGCTCTCCTCAAAAAGAAAGTTACCTTAAAAAAGTTTATTTAAAAAATATTTATGACATAAATGAAGGAGAAAATTATTCTTTGCAGGGAGAGTTTTTATGGGAAAAGAATGAGAGGTGGTATGTTAAGGGACGGTTTAATTATTTGTCTTATAATTTAAATGTGATAGATGTAACTACAGGGATAGGTTTTTGGTTGATTCCCAAAAAATTAAAATTGGAGGGAAATTTACGATATGATTTTTGTTTTAGTGAACTAGATGCTTCAAAACCAATTGAAAATGAAATTATTATTTGGAAGGATTTACATTGTTGGGAGGCATGGGTTTCATGGAAAAAAAGAGCGTATGATGAAGAAATCTGGCTTATGTTAAATCTTAAAGTTTTTCCGAACCGAAAATTAGGCGTACATCATAATGTTGAACAAAATGAGTGGGATTTCAGAACAAAAAGTTATTAAAATATGAGCCTGTTGATGAACTATATTTCTTGTTCTTTTCTGTCATTCCTGCGAATAGACCGTATCATAATCGATGTAGTTGCCCAATTTATTGAGCGGAACGGAGAATAATGATGCCTCATAAATGAGGCGACTACAATTGCCTCAAAAAATGGAGTTGTGACACAGTTTGTTCGCAGAAATGACAACAATAGGACTTTGTCGACAGACTCATATATGAGAGTATATGTGAGTAAATTTTATTTGCAATTTCAAACTGTTTTTGTTACAATTAACAAATTATTAATATGGAGTGAAATTAATAGCCATTTTTAGAATTTTGCAAAGCAGTTTTTGCTTTTTTTCGCCTGCCCGCCAGTCCTTAAGGCGGGTCATTCCTGCGAAAGCAGGAATCTATTGATATTTAAAAACATTATAGATTCCGCATCGAGTGCGGAATGACAGAATATTGTATTTCGCAGAGGTCTACAACTATTTAATAAAGGAGGATAGATACTAATGGAAGAAGAAGTTGATTTAAGGGATTATTTAAATGTGATTAAAAAAAGATGGAAGATTATTTTAGGTGTATTTTTAAGCAGTATTGTAATTAGTGTGATAGTTTCTTTTTCTTTACCTAAAGTATATGAAGTAAAATTAATGCTTAGAATTGGCAAGGTAAAAGATGAATTTTTGGAAACAGGCAATACTGTTATAAAAGTTTTTGAATCAAGATCAGTTTTAAGCGATGTAGTAAAAAGACTTAATTTGCCGGTAACAGAAGAAGAGATTGAAAGAATAAGCGGTAAAATTTATATTTCAGAATCCGTGGGTACTTTAGAGATAAAAGGAAGGGGAAAGACTCCTCAGGAAGCAATGAATTTGGTTAATGCTGTAGCGGATGTTATTTTAGAAAGGCACCAACAATTTTTTAATAAAGGCCAGGAAATTTTAGAGGGATATATTTTAAGGATAGAAAAACAATTGGTTAAAATAGAAGAAGATATTGTAAAATTAAGAAAAAAAATAAAGCAGAATGAATTAACAACTTCTGAAGCCAAAGCTTATATCGTACATGGATACCTTGATAGTTTGCAAAGGAGTTTGGATCGTTATAATATTTCAAAAGTGGAATTAAGTGAAAAACAAATGGAGGAATCTTATTCTACAATGCCTACTTGTATAATAGTTCCTCCAATGATGTCTAATATTCCTATATTACCCAGGAAAAAAATAAATGTTTTAATTGCTGCTTTTGTTGGGTTAATTGTAGGTTTAGGATTGGCTGGCTTTCTTGAATATTTTGAACAATCCGAAAATAAAAATTAATTATGTGAAAGTCTAATTTTTTGTAGTCGCAAACTTTAGTTTGCGAAGAAAGTTGATAATAACAAATAATAAGGTATGTATAATTTTAAAAGTGGGAATTATAAAACAAATAGATAACGAAAGGATATATAATGAAAGCTTTAGTCTTAAGCGGAGGGAAGGGAACCCGTTTACGGCCCATTACTCATACCAATGCCAAGCAACTTGTTCCCATAGCCAATAAGCCGATTCTCTTTTATGCCATTGAATCAATAAAGGAAGCAGGGATTAAAGATATCGGGGTGGTAGTGGGTGATACCAAAGAAGAAATAAAGACAGCGTTAGGAGATGGTTCTAAATGGGGGGTAAAAATAACCTATATTGAACAGGAAGCACCACTGGGTTTAGCTCATGCAGTAAAGATTTCCAGAGATTTTATTGGGGACGATGATTTTGTTATGTTTCTGGGAGATAATTTAATCAAAGACGGTATAGTTTCTTTAGTTGATAGATTCAGAGAGAGTCATTCTGCTTCGCAAATTTTATTGGCTCGGGTTGCTCATCCGGAACAATTTGGAGTAGCGGAATTGAAAGAAGGAAAAGTGTTAAAACTTGTGGAAAAACCCGAAAATCCTCAAAGTGATTTGGCCCTGGTCGGAGTATATATGTTTGATAAATCGATTTTCGAAGCAGTGAAAAACATTAAACCGTCCCGGCGAGGAGAGTTAGAAATTACTGATGCGATTCAATATTTAATCGACCATAAATTTACTGTTCATCCTCATATTATTGACGGTTGGTGGAAGGATACAGGCAAATTGGAAGATATATTGGAGGCGAATAGAATAATCTTAGATACTTTGTCCAAAAAAATAGAAGGAAAAATAGATAAAAATTCTAAAATATATGGTAAAGTTGTAATAGAACAGGGGGCGGAGATAATTGATAGCGTAATCCGGGGTCCGGTAATTATTGGAGAAAACTCAAAAATTGTTCGTTCTTATGTGGGGCCCTTTAGTTCTGTTTATTATGATGTAACAATAGAAAACAGTGAAGTAGAACACAGTATAATTTTACAAAAGAGTAAAATAAAAGACATAAAAAGAATCGAAGATAGTTTGATTGGACAGAATGTGGAGATTTTGAAATCTAAAACCAAGCCGATAGCTTATCGTATAATGGTAGGGGATGGGTCAAGGGTGGAAGTGATATAAAGATGAAAACAGTGTCAGGGTTAGTGAACAGATAGAAGACAGAAGACAGTTCACAGACAACAGAAACAGGCATAAAGGCATCAAGGCACAGAGCCATTCGCCTTAAAGATTGGGGAACTTTCGCTTCGCTCCAGCAAAGTTAAAAGAAAAGGATAATTTTCTCCCTTTGAAAAAAGGGGTTAGGGGGATTTAAATAAACGGCAATTATTAGTCATAAGTTAGTAGTTATGAGTTGAAAAAAACAAAAGATAAAAGATTGCAAATGGTGAATGAGGTAGTGTCAAAAGAAGTATGAAAGAATATGAAAAGTAATGTCCCCCTTTGAAAAAGGGGGTTAGGGGGATTTAAGGTGTTAAAATACAATGCGAATTTAAAACACAGTACTTGTTCGATTACGCAGGGAAATGACAGATAGTGAGAGGGCATTATGGGCACGGTTACGGGGAAAACAAATTTTGAAGGTTCAATTTTATCGGCAGAAGCCTATTGGGAGCTATATTGTAGATTTTTATGTATCCCAAGATTGTAGTAGAAGT
>JAUVLC010000188.1 GCA_030595925.1 Clostridia bacterium
GATAGTCCATAGATAAAGACAAAAGACTGCGAATGGCAAATGACAAAAGAAAAGGCACAAAGTGAAAAGACAAAAAACAAAGGGTAGTCGCAGGCTTTAGCCTGCGTAATTTCTCCGTTGAAAATGCAACTTGACAGATGACAGATAACAGACAATTTTCCCCCTTGAAAAAGGGGGGTAGGGGGATTTAGGTAAGAGACAGTTGATAAAGACGGGTTAATTGCCTGTCCGCCAATCTTTAAGGCGGGTCATTCCGCTCCGCCTCAGGCGGATGATGAGGAATCTATAATGTTCTTAAAATATCAATAGATTTCTGCTTCCCAGACTGTGTCACAACTCATATTTTCATGTGGTAGCCGCAGGCTTTAGCCTGCGTTATCGTCGGAGCTTTTCCGCAGGCTAAAGCCTGCGACTACCAAAAAAGGGATTATGACACAGTCTGTCCGCAGGAATGACAATAAGACTAAAAAAACTATTTTGTACAACTCTAAGGAGAAGAGAAAAAAAAGAGGAGGGGAAAATTATGAGATGTCCTAAGTGTAAGAAGGAAATGTCTGCATTAGAAAAGGTTTGTGGAGCGTGCGGGTATGTTTTTGATAAGAATATTTTTAACAAGCTTTCATGTTATTTTGGGTTAAAAAATCAATTTAGAAAACTATGGATGCTTAAACATAATTTTCAAGAGGAACTGGAAGTTCTTAATAACAAAATAAAACAATACGAGGAAATGTTAACTGGTGATTTGAAAAATTTAGCAGCAAATCTTCCAAAGGAAGAAATTAAGCAAAAGAAGGAAGTAGCGGATGAAGTTAAGATTGAGAAAAAAATTACCCGTTCTAACCTTGAAATCCGTTTTGGACAGAAATGGTTACTTATTATCGGAATAATATTGACCATTTTCGGTGTTGGTTATTACCTCAAATATTCATTTGAGCAAGGGTGGATAGGTCCTGCCGGACGGGTGGCAATGAGTTATTTGTTTGGTATAGGGTTTCTTTTTGGTGCCAATAAATTAATACAGCAAAAATTTAATAAGTTAGGTTTGTCTCTTTATGGGGGTGGAGCGGCAATACTTTATTCGGCAACCTTTGCTGCTTTCCAGATTTATCATTTATTTAATCAGCCGCTTTCAATGGTATTAATGATTTTGATTACTATGTTAGTATGTTCCTTGTCTATTTTTTATAATACCAAATGGCTGGCTGTGTTAGGCCTTGTCGGAGGGTTTCTTACCCCGATGTTATTAAATACGGGTCAGGATAATCAAGTTTCACTTATGTTGTATATGCTCATTCTCAACAGCGGATTGATAGTAATAGCTTTTCAGAAAAAATGGGAATTGCTTAATGTGCTGGGTTTTATTTTTACTTATCTTTTGTTTACTGTTTGGTATGCAAATCATTATTGTTTAGATAAATTCTGGGTGACCATAGTTTTCCTTAATCTGTTTTATCTAACCTACAGTATTGTTCCTTTCGCTTATCAACTTAGAGAAAAAATCACAGAAAAGATGAATGCATTTTACATAATGATATTTAATTCATTTTTTGCTTTTGGATATAGCTATTTTATGATTAAACAGCGTTTTGCAGTAGAGTGGGTTAGCGTGGTAACAATTATTTATGCAGCTATATTCCTTTTGATGGCTAATTATTTATATAAAAAGAATATGCATCAGATAGACGGGTTTATTATACTTATTTCAAAAGCAGCATTTTTTTTAGTTATTACTATTCCTATAATGTTTTCACAGCACTGGATTACTGTTTTCTGGATGGCTCAGGTGATAGTCTTGTTCTGGTTAGGCATTAAGTTAAATCGGCATACTCTGGTTAAGGGTTCATATGTGTTGTTTGCAGTTACATTATATAAATTCCTATTTTATGATTACGGTTCAATTTTCAAACTTCGCGTATATGGATGGTTTATAAAACCTGACTATGGATATATGATTATTGAGCGTTATTTAACCTTATTCTTTTTATTAGCTGGGGCATATATATTTGCCCGTATGGTGAAAGAAACAGGGAGGCAATATGTGACGGGAGAGTCTTTGCCCCAATTATCCCAAGAATTAAGTGAGAAAAATTCTTCCAGGATATATGCGGTTTGGGGTTCTATACTGTTTATTGTTTTGAATATTGAAACGGCTGCTTTTTTTCATGATTATTTATTAAATGCCCGGTTTGCGGCAATATCGGTTTTATGGACAGTTTTTTCTGTAATGTTGATGGTTAAAGGGTTTAAAGATAATAATTCTATATTTCGGAGAGTTGCTCTTGGGTTATTTATAATTACGATTATGAAGGTGTTCTTTGTCGATATTTCCAATATTAGTACTCCGTATCGGGTCATATCATTTATTCTTTTAGGTCTGGTGCTTATCCAGGTATCTTTTTTATATTACAAATACAAGGATAAATTAATCTCTGTGATTTCCGGAGACAAAAAGGGTAGTGTCAAAAGAAGTATGAAAGAATATGAAAAGTAATTTCCCCCTTTGAAAAAGGGGGCTAGGGGGATTTAAGGTGTTAAAATACAATGCGAATTTAAAACACAGTGCTTGTCGATTATGCAGGGAAATGACAGATAGTGAGAGGGCATTATGGGCACGGTTACGGGGAAAACAAATTTTGAAGGTTCAATTTTATCGGCAGAAGCCTATTGGGAGCTATATTGTAGATTTTTATGTATCCCAAGATTGTAGTAGAAGTGGATGGATCACAACACATGGAATTGGATAAGGAACGGAAAGATGCACAACGAGATAAATACTTGAAAAACAAGGGATTATCTGTCTTGCGTTTTAACA
>JAUVLC010000091.1 GCA_030595925.1 Clostridia bacterium
CGGAATTGGTAAATTAATTGGTGAAAAAGGTATTAAAATAGGTGTCGGGAAGAAAAAAAATTGAAAAATTGAACACGATTTTTTAATGAGGAAGTTTTTTATCAATTCAAAAACCAAAAAGTGCTACAACGCAAATAGCTCTACTAAAAAACAACTTGACTTTTAATAAGTTAATAGAGTATATTATAAGTCGTTTAAACTCAACATTTGCTTTGAAAAATAAAACAAAATAATAATCTTGACAAACTCCGTTTTTATGTTATATTAATAAAAAGAAAGGCAAAAAGTGGATTTTGAAGATAATTTAAAATAATTGAACTTTCCCGAGGAGATAAGGAGGAAAAATGAAAAAATTTAGTTTACATAAAGAAATAAAAAAGAAACTAACGGTTATGTTGGTTCCTCATCACACTAACAAAATACTAAAAATAAGTATTCCTTTTATACTTATTTATTCAGTTGTTGTTTGTTGGGCAGGACTAACGGCATATTCTTTTTTTATTACTACCCGCCATGTAGATTATCTGGCTACTAAACAAAAAAATAAAGCATTGCAGGAAAAAATTGCATTCTTCATTCAGGAAACAGTTAGATCCAAAGAGCTTGTTGCTCAAGTAGAAAAAATTGACCATCAACTGAGAAATATGGTCGCTTCAAATTCTAAGAAAATAATCAACCGTTATCCTTTCTATGCAAGCTATCTCCGTACTTATCTCAACTTAGGAAAAGGAGGTCCCAGTAAAAACGAACAACAGGTTGTTGACAGTTTGCTTCAAAGAAATCAATTCCGTAAAATAAATAAAAATTTGCAAATCAATTCAACCAAACAAATAAAAAGCTTTCTGGAAATATCTAAATGTATTTTCCTGCAAAAAAGCATATTAGAAGCCACTCCCTGTATTTGGCCTACTTACGGCTATATTAGTTCCCGTTTTGGTTATAGGATCTCTCCATTTTCTAACAAATCTGAATTTCACACTGGTTTAGATATAGCTAATCGTAAGGGTTCTCCTGTCTGGGCTACAGCGGATGGCATAGTAACAGTAGCTAACAGGGCAAAAGGATATGGATATGTAATTGTAATTAAACACGGATATGGTTTATCTACTTACTATGCCCACAGTTCCAAATTGTTAGTTAAAATAGGTGATTATGTAACGCGGGGACAAATTATAAGCTACACAGGGAACACGGGACGTTCCACTGGTAATCACCTCCACTACGAAGTACGGGTAAGAGGTAAAGCAGTAAATCCAATCTATTATTTAAAATAGGGTTTATTAAAAAACCAAACAATCCTTTTCTTTCTTTGTAAAAATAACAAAAATATATTTCTCAAAAAGGAGGAAGATAAAAAGATGTTTAATGGTAAAAAAGAATCAGAGAAGATCGATGACAAAATAGAAACAATTATTGGGACAGGCACTACCCTGAAAGGAACTATTACTTCTAAAGGAAGTATCCGTATTGATGGAACAATAGAAGGGGATGTCATCAGTAATAAAGGAGGAGTTATTCTGGGTGAAAGTGGAACAATAAAAGGAAACATCAAAGCTCAAACAGTAACAATTGGTGGAAAAATTATTGGTAATATTCATGTCTTTCATAACATCGATATTCAAATCAAAGCTCAAGTGCAGGGAGACATATATGCCCAACAATTAGTTATTTCCGAAGGGGCTATTTTTGAAGGGAATTGTACAATGAGCAAAGAAAAAGAAGTTATTAAAACACCGGTAAATACAACAAAACCTAATCTCGTTGAAATAGATATCAATTCTAAAAAAAACTAGCTATTATCGGAATCATCAACAACGATACTAAAGTACTAAATATAACCATGGATGCGGTATAATCAATCGCTCCATGGTATTTTTTAGCCAAAATATAAGTAGTAACCGCCGATGGCATCGTAGAAGATATAATCATTACCGGCAATATTTCCCGTGGTAAATGAAATAAGCTGCTCAACAGATAAGCTACAAACCCTCCCCCAACCATACGCAAGATTATACCGACCCCGGTTATTTTAAATAAATGAGTCGGAAATTTAACCAAACTTAATTGATATCCGACCAAAAAAAGGATGGAAGGAAAAATTACCGTTTTTATAATCTGATAAAAATTCTGAACATACTCAGGGGTAGAAATATTTATATAATTCAAAAAAACACCTATGCCTGCTGCATAAATTATGGGCATTTTTAAAATCTGTTTAAAATCTTTCCTTTTACTTACCAAGAATATTCCTAACGTATACATTATTAAACCCATTGCTATATCATAAATAACTGCATATTCACATCCTTTCTCTCCCCACAATAAAGTATTTACCGGAATAGCTAAATATCCTGAATTCATAAACATTATCGGAAGGCAAATTTCACGAAAAGACTTCTTAAAAACAAAGGCAAGACAAAAAGAAAAAAAGGCTCCACCCAAAATTACTCCTGTAACAATTAAAAAAATATTAACCACCAATGATATTTCCGACTCATTTTTCCAAATAACTAAAAATATAAAAAGTGGAAAAACAAAATAAATAAAAAAATTTATTATTGCATGCGTAAAAGATTCTAAATTAACTTTTTTAATTTTTATCTTTCCAAAACAAAAACCTAAAAATATAAAAATAAAAATTTTTAAAACTAAATCAAAAATCATTATTGCTCCTTTGTTCTCATTTACATCAAAAAACTCTTGCATTTATTTGAAAATTAAGTTATTATGTTTTTCACAGGAATACATAATAATTTCACGAGGAGAAATCGCTAAAATGATGAATTATCTGCGTAAAAACGTAAAAACTATATTATGGGTTGTTGCTTCTATTTTCATAGTAGCGATTTTTGCCGGTTTCGGAGGAGCTTTTTTTCTACAAAGACAATCCGGTATAATTAGCAAAGTCAACGGAATTGGCCTTTCATCAAAAGATTTTTCTCAGTTATTTGATCAGACCGTAGAATTTCAACGCCAAAACAAAAAAACAGACAAAATAAATACGAAAGCACTTAAAAAAGAACTGCTTGAAAATATGATTAAAGAAGAGCTCCTTTATCAAGAGGCTCAAAAATGTAATATTACCGTCACTCCGCAGGAATTAATTAGTGCTATTCATTCTTATCCGATTTTCCAAAAAGACGGCAAGTTCGATGTTTCTCTGTATTTTCGTATTTTACAATACCTTCATACTACTCCCCAGGCATTTGAGAGTGCAAGAAAAAAATCTTTATCTGTATCTAAACTGCAAACCTTTCTTCTTTCTGCAATAAAAATAACCACCAAAGAATTAGAATATGAATACAATAAAGGAAAAAAAGAATATCCGGCTAATTTTGAGGGGAAAAAAGAAGAATTTAAAGAATTATTCCTTATGAAAAAACAATCATCTATTTTTGACAACTGGATACAAGAATTAATTCGCAAAGCAAACATAAAAATTTATATAACCGAAATAGAAAACATTTTTGAAACCCAATAACTTTTTATTCTCCTCCAATAGAAATTTCAGAAATCTTTAAAGTAGGCGACCCAAAATTATCGTAAAAAGTTAAATCATTACCCACTTCTTCTATTGAATTTAACAATTCTATAACATTTCCGGCTATTGTTACACCTCTTACCGGATACGAAAATATCCCCTCATCAATCCACAACCCTTCTACCCCTACAGAAAAATCACCCGATATTGGATCTACCATATGCATACCCATAACATTCATAACATATAAACCATTTTTTATTTTTTCTATTAATTCTTTTCTGGTTACATTCTGATTATCTATAAAAAAATTGGTAGGGGCAGGAGAAGGAATCCCGTCAAAAGAACCTCGACTAGCATTACCCGTAGATTGAGTATTATCCTTTCTTGCCGTATAAATATCATAAAGATATCCTTCCAAAACACCTTTATTTATCAAAATATTTCTCTGAGGAGGAATCCCTTCGTCATCAAAAGGAAAAGTAGCTATTCCACCGGGTAAAGTTGCATCATCAATAATAGTTATTAAAGAAGAACTAACTTTTTTACCTATTTTATCTTTAAAAAGCGACTTTCCTTTTTGTATCATATCAGCACAAAGGGCATTAGAAAGAACCTCCAAAAAATTACATGCTATCCGGGGAGGAAAAACTACCGTACTCTTCTGAGACTCAACTTTCCTGGCTCCTAAAAGAGCAACAGCTCTCCGGGCTGCTTTTTTTGCTACGTGGTCAAAATTTAAATCAGCAAAACTGATTTTTTCCTGTCCATGACTTCCTACCTGAACATCTGTATTTTCTTCGGCAAGAACACCAACCCCTATAGAACAATAAGTAGACCAATAACTCTTCACCATTCCTAAAGAATTTATAATACTTGTCCTGCTTTCCTCATCAATATAAAAGGAATAGAGAATTTTTTTTATCCTTTTATCATAAGAAAGAGCACTTTTTTCCATTTCTTTCACGCTATTAATTTTATTATCAATCGTAACTTTCCTTAAATCCCCACAATATATACCTTTTACTTTTATATCTTTCATTCTATGTTTTTGTTTTATTTTAGCTAAACCATTACATCCATCCTCAACAGCATTTTTTCTGTTATCCAAAGCCCTCTCTGCCATTTTCTTCAGGCCTTCCTCGGAAATATCCGAACTATAAGCAAAACCCAGTTTCCCTTCATGAAATATCCGCAGACCAACACCACTTTTTTCAGCTAAATTAAAATGCTCTATTTGCTGATCTCGAACTTCAATGTTAACCTGATTTGTTTCCATCATAAAAATTTCTATTTCTATTTCAGGATTAATTTTCTTAACCACTTCCCGGACAATCGAAAAAATATGGCTCATTATAATTTTTTCTCTTTCTTAAATTATTATTTAGAAATACCCGTATAATATAATTCCCAATAAAACAAACACAAACCCATTACCAACTATTTTAAACCTTCTTTTTTTATAAAACTTTTAGATTTCCTTCAATTTATTTTTTTTCTAAAACAATCTGTTTATCGATATCTCTAGCCAACCTTTCATAAAAAAACTTAAAATTTCTATATTTATCCACGGGTAAAAATGTTTTTTGGACTACTTTTTCTTCATAAAAATAAATACGGTTATTTTCGCACCTGTATGTATTTTTATATTTAAAACATATATCATCTCTCTCTATTGATTCCGGCAAATATTTTACTTTATAATTTTGCGGCAATTCTATCTCTACCAATATTTTTCTTGTATCAAGACTTTCAAAATCCAGAGGATAAGTCCTCGATTCTTTAGAAACAAAACCGGTAGAAAGACCTCCTAATTGAGGAACTAAATAAGTGGAACCTGCTTTTTTTAAATATTTAGGCCCGGAAAATTTCATTTCTATTTTTACCGGTGTTTCCAAATTTTCCAAATCACTAATTTTATAAGTTTTAAGTTCTCCACCCGGACATATTTCATTTACTCTTTTTTTCAGCATTTCTTTGCGTAAAACAGGTTTTGTATATTTTAGATTTCTTAAACCCATAGAGTAATTCCCTTTAGTATTAATAACCCGTTCCCCTAATATAGACTCATCGGCTAAAACTTTAATCTTAAGTGCATATTTAACTAAATCCTTTTTCGGTTCAAAAAGAGGAGTTTGAGACAACTCGTAATGATCATCATAAAAAATTAATACTTTCCTTTGTTGATCAGAAGAAGGTAAATCCCCAAAAGTAGCTGTTTCTACTGTAGAATCCATAAAAATCAACTCTCCATTAATTCTTGCTGCCGCAATACAATGGTTAAAGGTTAAAGTAGGAAATTTCTCATCTAAAAGCCAGCATCCCCTGGTTCCTATCAATACAGGATAAGCCTTTATTCCCGCTAACCTGAGCATTGAAACCAAAAGCATACTTTGGTCCTTACAATCACCATATTTATTCTTAAATATTTCCGTAGCTGCATGAGGTTGAAAACCCGCTTCTCCGTATTCCACACCAACATAGCGAATTTTACTGGCACAAAAATGATAAATAGCTGCTGCTTTTTCCTTTTCTTCTTTTCTTCCTTTTATCAACTCTGTTACTTTCTTTTTAATCGCATTATTATAATCAATCTTATCTTTACTAATCCCCCACCACCATTCATAAATTTCCTGCCAGGAATCAAAGGAAGAAAAAGCAAAATTGGCTACAATCTCACTCCAGGGAGGCATATGTGATTCTGAAATAATCTCCGGAATTTTATGAAAACGCCAGGTATAAATTTCTCTTCCTTTATCTCTTTTTACCTTCGGTCTAAGTCTCATGGAAGGAAAAACATATCCCGGATTGACCGAATCAACTCTAATTTTACCCCGATACGAACGGGGAACTATAAGAGTAAAATATTGATTTAAAAACGGTTCACTTCCCTGAATTCCATAACGGGAACAAAAATTCTTTTTATCAATTAATTTACCAATGAACCACCTTGCCCTATATTCTATGATTGTATTTTCCGCAACCTCCGGCATTGAAACTATTCTTACCCTGGCATTGCTGTATAAAGGAAAATCCAAATATTTGGAAACATCCCGAATATTTTTTTCTCCTGCCCGAATAATAGTCCCATCACTTTTTATAGTACGGGCATATACAAGTTCAACTTTTTCATAAGTAGAATCATAGTCTAATTCTATTTCACCATAATGTTTTCCCCTGTCATTTAATATTTTAACAACAAAATGACGATCATTAACTGCTGTCCCATCGGGTAAAATCTCTAATTTTTCCTCATCAAGTAAAATAACCGCCCCGGCATCAGGATATTTTACTTGAGCAGGAGCATTTTTTATCATTTTTTTTAATCTCTTGTCTTTTAAATCACTAACCCGCTTAATTTTAACAACATTATTAATTGCCCCAAGTCTTTTCTTTGCTTTTTTAACATATTTTTTATCTTCAATCCTTTCATATATTTTGATTGCCTGATCATAAAGATTTTGCTTTTCACAGGTTTTTCCATAAAAATAAAGAAATTCGGCGTCTTTTACTGCTTCATGCTTTTCAAAAACGGTCAAAGCGTCAGTATAGTTTCCCGTTTTAAAATAGGCAAAAGCAAATATTTTAGCCGTATCAAAATTATTCGGATTTTTTTGATAAAGAGGAAATAACTCCTTAATACTTTTACCATAATCTCCGTATTCATAATATAATTTACCTAATTTAAAAGAAATTTCTTTTTGATTTGCTTCAGGTACTTTTCGGGCAAGCTGATATTCTTTTATTGCTTTGGAATAAAATTGTCTACTTTCCAAAGCATACTTATCCGCTAATTTCAAATGAATATTCTCACCCCAAACAAAAGGTAAAGTAAAAACAAAATAAAACAACAAAAAAGTTATCCAAAACAAAAAATTAAACCTATTTAAAAATTTTTGTTTCATTTTTTTTTACCTCTTTGTTTTAGTAATTTTTTTTATCATCGGTACTTCATTACAATCGGGAAACAGCGGACAATTGATGCACTCACTCCAGATTTTATGCGGCAAACTTTCTTTTTTTACCTGTTTAAAACCATGTTTTATAAAAAATTTTGGCTTAAACGTTAAAGCAAAAATTTTTTTTATTCCCAATAATAATGCTTCCTCTAAACACTCCCCCAAAAGAGCACTCCCCAGGCCTTTTCTTTGCCAACGAGAGGAAATAGCCATTGCTTTTACCTCTGCCAAATCCCCCCATGTTATATGAAGGGCACAACAAGCAACAATTTTTCCTTTTTCCTCCACTATAAAAAAATCACGGATATTTTCATAAAGATCATTAAGAGAACGGGGTAACATTTCTTTTTTATTAGCATGGTAATTAATTAATTTATGCATGCCTTCTACATCACCAACTTTTGCTTTCCGAATAACCATTTTTCCACCCTTTCTGATTAAAAAATAAAAGCATACGACGAAATTATCATTAAAACAATCAAAGTAATCAAGTCAAATTATACTCTGATTAACACATACTGTCAAGTATTTTCAATAAACCCTTCTTAATGAGAAAGCTAATTACTACTATTTACCCCAATCCTAAATACTTTCATGGCTTACTAACTAATTGTGAGGGGGAACTACCCCAAAAAATATTTGATAGTCAAAATTTTGTTTCCGGAAAAGATTTTTAATAGGTTAATGAGACTGTCGCTGAACTGTATTTCTTGTTCTTTTCTCTTATTCCTGCGAACAGACTGTGTCGTAACCTTACTTTAGGTAGCCGCAGGCTTTAGCCTGCGTAATTTCTCCAACGACAACGCAACCTAAAGGTTGCGAATCTGAATTGTGACATAGTCTGTTCGCGGAAATAACAACAATAGAATTTCGGCAAGAATCTCTTAATACAAAGAAAATGGGTTATCCCTGGTTTGTAAGTTTTTGGAAAGGTTTTAAATGTTTTTATATACTGAATGCCTCTGAGAAATTAAAAGAATACCTACCCTTTTATGTTTTTTATCGATTTCATAAATTACTCTGTAATTTCCTATTTTATATCTATATAATTTCTTTTTTGTTTTTAACAATTTGATATTTGGACCAAAAAATGGATTTTTCTCTAAATCTTCAAAACATTTATCTAATTTTTTAGCCAATTCTACAGAAGAGTTTTTATAAAATTTTAAGGTTTGTGAAAGCAAAATTACCTGGAAATTATCCACGTTTTACTTCCCTCCAGTTTGTACCCTTTCCTTTATGAAAGAGTTTACTTTCTTTTTCTATAGCTTTCATCTCCTTTATGCTTAAAGACTCATTTACCTCTTCTAAAAGCAATTCTCTCACTAATGCAGATATAGACTTATACTTTTTATCACAAACCCCTCTTACCTTTTTGTATAAAGACAAAGGCATTCTTATTAATAATTCTTTATCCATGGTTATCATATTAATCACCTCCCAATTAAAGTATATCATAATGATATATAAATGTCAATATACTTTTTAGGAGAACAAAGTTTTTAGAATCATCAAATTTAACAAAATCACTGTGTTCCTTTCAAAATTACAATTTCGTCTTCACCTTAAATTTAAAATTAAAATCTGAAATTAATTTCAATCCACATTGGAATAACTTATTTATTTAACCATTTTTCCTCAAATAGAACAATGTCCTTTTTTAAAACATCTATTATCTTTTTTACATCATCAAGTTTCTTTGGATAATTAGCAAGGTATGCCCTAAGCCATTTCAATGCGTCATTAAATTCAAAAACAACTTGTTTCTCATTTAAATAACCAAGTTGATTACACAAATAATGCACCCAATAATGCAGGCAAAGATTCTCTCGTTCTTGCTGAATTGATTCATCCCCTGTTTCATTGCATATTCCGGAGTACTTCTACCACTAAATCCGGAAAACTTCTACCACCCATTCCGGAAAACTTCTACCACCTAATCCGGTAACTTCTACCAGCATAAAATCAGAACAAAGTAACGAAAATAAAATAGCTTTTAATGCCGTATTTTACTAAAATACTTTTTTTGTTTATGGAAATTAAACATAGAAAGGGGTAAATATGGCTAAAAAGAAACAAGGACAGGAGATTATAATGCGTAAAATACGGGAAATATTGAGGTTAAGATTGAAATGTGGATTAACAAAAAGGGAAATAGCACGCAGTTGTTCGGTATCACATCCTACGGTAATTAGATATGTAAGAGCCGCAGAACAGGCAAAATTAGAGTATGAGCAGATACAAGCTATGGATGAGATTCGTTTACATCAGTTATTAAAAAAATACTTGGGG
>JAUVLC010000112.1 GCA_030595925.1 Clostridia bacterium
ATAAATAGTTTGACTATATTGCTCTTTTAATAGTAAAATCTTTTTATCGTTACTTTGCTCTGATTTTATGCTGGTAGAAGTTACCGGATTAGGTGGTAGAAGTTTTCCGGAATGGGTGGTAGAAGTTACCGGAATAGGCATGTACTTTAAGAACTCTAGAAAAGATTGCATCAGCTACCGGTTCCAAACTTGAAATTAATTTCAAATAAAGTTATTACCTAATTATGCAAAAACCTTATTAACTTCATACAACAAAAAGGAGTCCCCATGATAAAACTAACTATGGTTGAAAAACCCAAAGTAAATTTATAAGGAAGAAAAAAATGACTTTTTTACCCAGTTTTTTTAAATCAAAAGAGGACAAAAAAATAGCAGAATATAAAGAGTTGATCAATGCTAATCCTGATGATGTGGAGGCACATTTTTGGCTTGGGTTGGTTTATGGAAATAAAAGTTTGTGGGATAAAGCGATAGGAGAGTTTAAAGAGGCGATAAGGATATACCCTAATTTTGCGGATGTACATTTTAATCTTGGGGTGGCATATGGGGAGAAAGGTTTGAGTGGTCAGGAGATAGAGGAATATAAAGAAGCGATAAGGATATATCCTAATTTTGCTGAAGCACGTTATAATCTTGGGGTAACTTATGGTATGCAAGGCTTATATTTTCAGGCGATAGAAGAGTTTAAAGAGGCAATCCGGCTTAATCCTGACGACGCAAATGCCCACGGTAATTTGGGTTTGGCATATTACGCAAAAGGTTTGCATGAGGAAGCAATAGAGGAGTTTAAGGAAGCGATAAGAATTAAGCCTGATTATGTAAAAGCGCATTTAAATCTTGGGTTTATTTATTTTGATTTGGATCGACGAGGGGAAGCACTTGATGAATATGAGATATTAAAAAAATTAGACAAAGAATTAGCCAACAAACTTTTTGACTACATTTCTAAATAACAACCCAAAAGGAGTCCCTCATGGTAAAACTAACCACAAAAATTTCCGACAAAGAATACAAATTTGAAACCACCGAAGCCCTGGTCAAACAACTAAAAGACGACTCAGCCAAGACATCAAAAGAATTAGAATCCATAGAAACAACCTACAAAAACTAAAAAAAAGGACTTGACAAAAGTTAGCAAATATGCTAACCTATTAATAGAGATGAAACCTAAAACAGAAGAATACATTTTTTATCAAGGTGAAAAGTTCCAAGTGGAATTTTATTTCAATGAAAAAGGTGAGATACCTGCAAAAGAATTGATAGAAAGCCTTTCTTCTAATAAAGTGATTGTAAAACTTGCCGGTTTTGTGAAATTGATTGCTGATGAGGGGATGTTGTATGATGAACAAAAATTCAGAATTGTTGACCAGAAGGAAAAAATATATGAATTTAAGCCGGGCAGATATCGATTTTTCAATTTTTTCTATACAGGTGGAAAGATAATTATTATGAATGGATATTTAAAAAAATCACAAAAAGTCGATAAGAAAGCGTTAAAACGGGCGATACGATTAAGAAAAGATTATATTGAACGAATAAAAGGAGGTGAATATTATGGTAAATAAAAAGGTTAAAACTTATATGGAAAAGTTACTCGGGGATAAACAGTTTAAAGAGGCGTTTGAGGAAGAGTATTTAAAATTACTTATATCAGAGAAGATTGCAAAATTGAGAAAATCTGCTCATCTAACACAAGAAGCTTTAGCTAAAAAAATGGATACAACAAAATCAGCGATATCACGGTATGAAAGTGCAAATTATAGTGGGTATAGTATGTCACTTCTTGAAAAGTTCGCTCGTGCCTGTGGAGCAGTTATAGAAATCAAATTTGTACGAAATAAAGGCAGAAAAAGACATTTATCAAAGATATAAAAATATTTACTCTGCACAATAAACAACTCCACTCCGGTTTTTCCCTTTTCAAAGGTGCATTTTAGTTTACCATTTGCAACTCACATTGACTTTTCCTTCCCTTTTTGTTACCATATCCCACATAATAATCTACAACAAAAGGAGTTTCCCATGGTAAAACTAACCACAAAAATTTCCGGCAAAGAATACAAATTTGAAACCACCGAAGCCCTGGTCAAACAATTAAAAGACGACTCAGCCAAGACATCAAAAGAATTAGAATCCATAGAAACAACCTACAAAAAGTTAAAAAAGAAAAAGACCACCCTGGAAGCCACCATAAAACAATTAACTACAAATGAAAAAGCAAAGTAAATATAAAAGGAGGAAAAATAAATGAGTTTCCCAAACACAAAACACAAAAACCACATTTCTAAAATATTAGCAGTCTTAATATGTATTACTCTTCTATGCAGCTGTTCAAAACTAATAGAAACCTTAATCGACCACACATCCCGTAAAAAAATTGCAGAATACAAAAAAGCAATCAAAGCCAATCCTAATGATGCAGAGGCTTATTGTAAATTGGGGAATGCTTATTATAAAAAAGGATCATATAATAAAGCTATAAAAGAGTTTAAAGAGGCGATAAGGATTGATCCTGATTATGCGGATGCACATTTTTGGCTTGGGTGGGTTTATAATGAGAAAGGTTTGTGGGATGAAGCAATAGAGGAATATAAAGAAGCGATAAGGATTAACCCTGATTATAAAGAATCTCATTACAATCTTGAAGTTATTTATAATAAGAAAAAGTTATATAATCAAACGATGAAAGAGTCTAAAGAAGCAATCAAAGTCAATCCGGACGACATCAAAGCCTATTATAACCTTGGGGTGGCGTATGGGGACAAGAAATTATATAATGAGGCGATAAAGGAATATAAAAAAGCAATTAAGATAAAGATAGATTATGCAGAAGCGCATTGTGGCCTTGGGTTGGCTTATTGTGGAAAAGGATCATATAATAAGGCGATAAAGGAGTTTAAAAAAGCAATTAAGATAAAGCCGGAGTATGCATATGCACATTTTGGTCTTGCGTGGGCTTATGGTGAAAAAGGTTTATTGGATGAAGCGATTGATGCGGATTTAGAAGGGGATAGGATTAAAGATGATAAAGAAATAAAAAAATATAAAGAGGCAATAAAGATTAAGCCTGATGATGCAGATGCGTATTTAAAGCTTGGGTTTATTTATTTGTGGAACAAAGATTTGCACGATCAGGCGATAAAGGCATACAAAGAAGCGATAAGAATTAAACCTGATGATACAAAAGCATATTTTCTTCTTGGGATGGCTTATAGGCAAAAAGGGTTATATAATGAGGCAATGAAGGAGTATAAAGAAGCAATTAGGATTAAGCCTGATTATGGAGTGGCTCATGAGTATTTGGGGAAAATTTATCTTTCTTTGAATAAACGGGAAGAAGCACTCAAGGAATATGAAATATTAAAAAAATTAGACCCGAAATCAGCCAAAAGACTTTTGGATGACATTAATAAAATTTCAAATTAAACAGAAAGAAAAGTGAAACCATACTTTCTTAAAAGGAAAAAAAATGAAACTCCATAAAACAATATTAGTTATCGTGGGCATTAGTTTTTTATGCAGTTGTGCAACACCGAAAAAGAAAGTTTCTACTTCTATGGTGGGGGAAGGATTATGTGATCTATTTATAAATAGCTGGAAGTTTCCTGATAAAATCGAAAAAATTAAGAATGAATTTTCTATTTCTGGAGATAATACAAAAGTATATTTATGTTTATCTGCTCTATATTTTTTAAGCTATATTAGAGCATCTCAAGTCAATACAATAACCATCCCTCCTAAAAATATAGAAAAAATATCGCATAGTCTATTCTCGTTTCTAATAACAAAATATATTGTTCTATACAAAATGGATGAAAATATCGACGTTTTATTGAAGCAACAAAATCAATTAACTCAAAAATTTATGGTTGCTTGGGATAAAAACATAAATAATAAGCCAAGTCCTCATTGGTATGTTGGCAAAGAGGTGTGTAATTTTTTAAAGGGCACAGACGTTGTGCCAGATCCAGCTTTTATTATGTTTTGTTCAGGAACTTTTTCGAATGATACAATTTTAATAAAAAATTTTCTGGAAGAATTACAAGAAAATTTTGAAATCGTTGAATAAATATTAATTAATGCGTAACAAATCACTGTACCTTAACAAATAAACCCCAAACCCCCACCCCTAACACTCCGTTCCATTCTGTTTATTGTCTGTTCGTTCCCCAAATGATTTTTCGTTGACACTCAAAAACATTTTTTTCTTTGCTTAAATTCTTAAAGCAAAGAAATTCGTTCACCAGTTACTTTGCTCCGTTATCACTTCGCAAACAAACTGCAAACATTAAACAACTCCACTCCGGTTTTTCCCCACCCCACAGGCAAACTTACCGACCGATTTTTTCCTTGAATACTTTTTTAAAATATGATATATAAAAGGGGAAAATAGTAAAAAAAGAAATTAAAAAGGAAGTTATTATTAAATGAGAGTTATAAATAAGTATGAATACATCAATATGGCATATAATAAAACTCAAGAATTTATAAACAAGAATAATAAACTTTTATCAGAGGGTAGTAAATTTTTTAGAGCATATTATTCATTAATAGGCTTAATTCCACAAACACTCGATCGAGTGTTGACTGGTCATGCTTTTCCTTTTATTGAATCATATCAAGAATTAGAAAATTCGTATCAACTTTGTTGTTTTGGCTTTTATAAGTATTCTTATATTTCATTACGTTCTGTATGTGAGTTAGGTTTGCTTTCTGTGTATTGGGATAAAAAGGATAAATCTCATATTGATATTGAAAAGTGGCTGAATTCTAAAGAAGATACACCCTTTAAGGGAAAAATATTAAATGGTTTAAATGAAATAGAAAATTTTAGAAATTTTCCTCAGAAAAAGGATTTAGAACACAAAATAGATGAATTGTATAAGGAACTAAGTGGCTTTGTTCACACTAAAGGGTATCATTTTTCTTCACGAGCTCATAATAAAATAAATCATAACACATTTAATGAGAGCGCCTTTTATAAATGGTTTAATTTTATGAAAAGGGTAATTCAGATTTTGATTATCATTCATTTATTAAAATATCCGATAGGGCTTCAATATACTCCAATGGAAAATAAATACGGATTAAATGGACCTATGGGAGGATTTCTCCATCCCGATCAGTCCAATTTGATAAGAGATATTTTAGACCGAGATATTTTAGAAATTTTACAAGAGATAAGTAATAAGGATTCAGAAGCAATTTCTTTCGCGGAAGCAATAAATAGATTACCCGATATTTCGGAAGAAGATCTTAAACAACAATGTATTGATGACGATAAAAGAAGGGTATCTATTAATTGTTAGACTTATAAAAATAAAATTCAAGGGAGTGGAGAAAGAATTTTTACAGGATATCGTTCATAATTGAGTTTTAAGAGGGGGCTGGCAATTATGGTAGCACAAAGAGAAAAGATATTAATTTTTATTATCTTTTTATGTGTTGGTTTTCTTACAGGTTGTGCAACTATGAGCACTAATAGGAAAGGCTCTTCTCCAGGAGGTATTGCTCCAAAAGTTTATTCTGCAGATTACGACAAAGTTTTTATGAAAGCAGTTGATGCTGTTAGTCAATGTAGTTGGCAAATCACTTTTACTGATAAAGCTACAGGTGTCATTTCAGCAAGGACACCAACTAATCTTTGGACTTGGGGAGATAATGTTTCTATTAGAATTCAGAAAGTCGATAATGATAAGGTTAAAGTTGATGTTTCATCTGGCACTCGAAATCAGGTCGTTGATTGGGGAAGAAATTCAAGAAACATTACTAAATACTTTAAATCTTTAGATTTATTATTGTCTGAATCAAAGTAACTATTTCATAGTATATAATAAGGACGGTGAAATGAGAAATTTATTTTTAGTCTTCTCTGTTTTGTCAATAGGATTATTGGTAATCTTTTGTTCCAATAAGAAAGTTTATTTCTGTGATGGGCATAAATGGAAATCTTTGTCTGACGAGGAGAAAATTGACTGTGTTTATGCTTCAATGAAAGGAGCCCACCAAACATTATTAAGAAAAGGAAAGGCTAATAATGACTACTTCAGCAAATTTGTACTTGAAGAAATAAAAATTAACCAGTATGTAGATAAACTTGACACGTTTTACCGAGATCCTCAAAATAAAAAGATAAAGGTCTCAGAAGCAGTATATATTGTTAAGTTGGAGCTAAAAGGTGCTTCCAAAAAGTTTGTTTTTCAACTAACAAGAACTTTCAGAATTCCTAACTCGATTTATTCCAAAGGTTATATACCAAAAAAGAGGCTTAAAGAAATTTCAACCCTTTATGAAGGAAATAAGGAATTCAAAGAAGCCTGGGATAAATGGAGTGAAGAAATTCCCTACAGATTTTTGTATTAAATGGAAAATAGGAATGTTTTCTTTAATTTAAAGAAAGAAAGGATTAAATATGTGGAAAGAAATTGCAATTAATGTGGTTGCTTTTTTCCAAGGTAAAATATTTAAATTTATTTTGCCTAAAATACGTCGAAGAGTTATTTATAGAAAAAAGCTTAAACTCATTGTTAATAGATTTTCTGACTGTTTTGTAGGTTCTTGTAGAACTTATAATCTGGAGAATTTAATAAGAAGTGTACAGGCAGATAATCCTTCAGAACAAAAGTTTCTTGCTATTAAGCAAGAGGCAATAAACTTACTGAAAAACTGGTATACATTTTATAAAAGTCAAATTGATTCTACTTTCCTTAACCAAACATCAAGATTATTTGATGAATTTGGATATATTTTAGTTAAAACTCACGGCATTGTTAGAGACTTTGTTACAAACATAAATGAAGATTCTATTGATAAGTTAAAGAAAAATGAAAGTGGTTATCCAACTTTTAGACAGAAATACTCTGCTGTCAGTGACGATTTTAGTAAACTTACTCAGGAAGCATCTCAAGAGTTAAAAGAGATTAAGGATTGGAGTTATATTGCTTTACCTGAGCTTTAGAATTAAAATACAGATAAAAAGATTTATCCCTTGGCAAAAGAATAAAGACATGATAAGGGTTCCAAGATAATAAAAATTACGCTTGACAATGTGGTAAATATGTGGTATATTTATGGTAGAACTATGGAAATAATCAAAGGAGGTGAGTTATGCCAACTTTAACACAGAATATTTATTCTACAGTTCCTAAAAAAGATTACCTGTCTTTCTTTAAGGGTGATGAGCCTAGTTGCAACAGGATCGTAAATTTTTTTAACTTCAAGAAAAAGGATATTTCTCAAGCGGCAGAAGTACCTTTGAATTCTGTAAGATATGATAGTAAAATGCCGAAGGAACTTCATGATCGTCTTAAAGAATGGGCCATTCTTGTAAATCTTGTTGCTGAACATTTTAAAGGCGATGCTACGAAAACAGCCTTATGGTTTACTACCCCAAATCCTCTCTTAGGCAACATAATTCCTCGTGACATGATTCGGATTGGAAGATACAAAAAATTGTTTAAGTTTATTTATGAGGCGATAGCCGGAAATAAGAGGTAAATTCTTATGGCTCGACGTAAACGCATTCGGCATGTC
>JAUVLC010000015.1 GCA_030595925.1 Clostridia bacterium
GCTCAATATCAATTCGATTACAGAATTTTTTCAGCCTTGCTGACAAAAATTAAACACTCGACCCTCCGACTCCTTTCAAGGGAGTTTATGCCGAGTAAAGCGAAGTGCGAAGGATCAATTCGACTACAGAGTTTTTTCAGAAAAAAACTCTAAGTCTCATTGAAATTAAAATCCAATTTTTTTATCGCCATTTCCCGTTATTTTTATAGTTCCGAATTGTTTTTCATATTTTTTTATATTATCTTCTAATGCATAAAAAAACCGTTTTGCATGTCCGGGACTAATAATCACCCGGCTTCGCACTTTCGCTTTTGGCGATTGGGGCTGTAAATAGATAAAATCCACGGTGAATTCCGCTTCTGTATGAGAAATAGATGCTAAATTAGAATAAATCCCCTGAGCAATTGTTTCATCCATATCAATTTTTATTTTAATTTGTCTATTTTTGTCATCTTCGAACATTCTTCCTCCTTTTTAATTTCTAATTGTATTAACTTTATCTTTTTTTCATAATCCCTTTTAATTCTCTATGATAAACGCTAAAAAATGCCTGAACACATCGAGGATCAAATTGGGAACCCGCTTTTATTTCTATTTCTTTAAGAGCCATCTCATCTGAAAAAATATTTTGGCGATATGGTCTTTCCGAAGTCATTGCATCGAAAGAATCAACTACTGCAATAATTCGGCTGGCCAGGGGAATCTCTCTCCCTTTCAATCCATCCGGATAACCGGTCCCATCGAATTTCTCCTGGTGATGCCGTATATATGGAATAACCTCCTTTAATTGTTTTATTGAATTTAAAATTTGCGCACCTATTTCAGGATGTTTTTTAATTTTTTCCCATTCTTTTTCTGTTAAACGTCCTTCCTTCTTTAAAACAGTTTCGGGAACACCTATCTTGCCTACATCATGTAATAAAGCAGCTATTTCTACATTTCTTTTTTCTTTTTCTGACAACCCCAAATTATTTGCAATTAGCACAGTATATTTTCTAATTCTCTCACAATGCCCTCTTGTGTAAGGATCTTTAGCATCTATTGCTTCGGCAATAGATTTTATCGTAGATAAAAAAAGATCTTCCATATCCTTGTATAACTTAGCTTTTTCAATCGCCATAGCTGATTGTTTTGCCAAAGAACTGCAAAGACGGATATCATCCGCAGTAAAATGACTTTTTTTCTTCTTATTAATCGCCTCTATTACCCCTACTATTTTATTTCCCACTTTCAATGGAATACAAAGTATTGATTTTGTTTTAAATCCTGAAATCTCATCTATTCTTTTAGCAAAACGAGGTTCCCGGGAAACATCCGAAACCAGAACTATCTTGCCGTTTTCCGCTACCCAACCGGCAATGCCTTCCCCTTTTCTTAAATGAATTTTTTCCAAATTTTTTTCTTTTTCTCCGGGTGCTGCAATAAAAGACAATTCTTCCTGTTCTTCGTCAATTATGAGTACCGAAGTAGCTTCCGCATTTAATAATTGCATAGCTAAAGACATAATCGTATTCAAAACAACCCTCAGATCCAGACTGGAATAGACTATTTCCGTAGCTTTAAAAAGTTTTTTTAATTCTTCAACTTTTTTTTCCGAACGGTCAAAAAGAAAGGATTTTTCAATAATTACTGCAATTTTATCCATTAAAGAACAAATTAAAGAAAAATCTTCTTCAAAAAACCCTTTTAATTCTGTTTTTTTATTATAAATTTCAATTATTCCAAAGACTCCATTTTTTTTTAGTAAAGGGATAGTTATAACATTTTTTATAAAGTAATCATCCGATTCAACCGTTTGACTTTCCCCATTAATAAAATTATTATTCATCATCGGTTGTTCTGTTACCAAAATTTTTTCTATACGGATTTGATTGGGCATAATTTTGATCTTTTTATTTACAACTTCTTTTCTTATTTCAAAACGGCTGGCGGCAATAGCAAATTCTTTATTTTCTTTTTCTAATAGTAAAACAACACCCCCTTCCGCATTTACTAAATTAATCATAAGAGAAAGAACTTCCTGGAGAAGTATATCCAGTCGTTCACAAAAATTAATTAACTTATTTATTTTTTCCGAAACTTCCAGTTTAAATTTAAAAAATTCTATACTATTTTCTTTTTTCATTTTTTTAAATTTTTTAATCCTCTTTTCTAAAAATATGTTTATCCTTAAATCTATAATTCAATCGATACAAAAAAAAATATCCTAACGGTTTCACAGAATTAAAAATCTGGTCAAAAAAAAGATGTTGAAAACTTCCCAAAAAAATACCAATTAGAATTTTGTTTCCCGGAAAAAATTGTGTGCATAATCCTAAAACCAAAATTAACTCCCAGGAATGAAACGGAAGACAATATTTACTGTACTGTTTTTGATAAAATTTATTAAAGAAATCGTAAAGATTAAATTTTAATCCTTCATTCCTGAAATAATCCAGAAAATGGTCTAAATCTATGAATACTCCTGATAAAAAAAAGGCAATACTTAAACTACCCAGCCCTGTTAATTTAAACAGTATCCCTGCCCCAAAAGCAGAAACCCCAATATGTCTTGAAAGCTTAATATCTTTGCCCTCTCTTCTTTTTTTAATATTCTATCATTTTACTCAGAATTTTATTATTTGTCAATTTCTTTTGTTGCAAAAAATTATCTTATCCTGATTTATTCATAAAAAATAAAGTCCTTTTTTTCACAAAAACGGCTTAGTTTGTTTTTTTCAATATTTCCCGGGTTAAATTAATATAAGCTTCCGCACCCCGGGAAGCCCGATCATAAAGAATTATTGGCTTTCCAAATCCGGGAGATTCGGAAAGTTTCACATTACGGGGAATAATTGTTTGATAAACCTTATCCTTAAAAAATTTCCTTACTTCCCCTATTACCTGCTCAGCTAAGTTAACCCTCATATCTGCCATGGTTAACACAACCCCTTCTATCTGTAAACCTGAATTTAAACTTCTCTTTACTAATTCCACCGTATGAATTAATTGGCCTAATCCTTCCAGGGCATAGTACTCGCACTGAATGGGAATTAAGATTGATTCCGCTGCAGTTAAACTATTGATAGTTAATAGACCTAACGAAGGAGGACAATCTAAAATAATAAATTTATAAACATCTTTCATTTTTTCCAAGGCCTTTTTCAATCTTGTCTCCCGGGATAAAACATTGACCAACTCTACTTCCGCACCAATAAGATTCGGACTGGAAGGAATTAAATCCAGCCAATCAATATCCGTAGAAATGAGTACATCCTCTAAAGAGGCTTCTTCCAATAACAACTCATAAATACTTTTTTTTACCCTCCTTTTGTCTATTCCTACCCCACTGGTAGCATTTGCTTGTGGATCTCCGTCAATAAGTAGTGTTTCCTGCCCTTCGTCTGCCAGACACGCAGCAACATTAACCGCTGTAGTCGTTTTACCTACTCCCCCTTTTTGATTGACAACTGCTATTATTTTCATTTTTTTCCTCTTTTTCTTTTTTAAAATAATGTCAAGAATGTTTTATTTTTTGTCGTTGTTTTTTGCTATTCGCTATGAACCATAAGCGACTTGCCATTCGCACTCTTCTGTCTATTGTCTCTATTTATAATCTATGAACTATCAACTGCTGGAGCAAAACGACAGTCTCGCTCCGCCTCATCCGCCTCAGGCGGAGGATAAGGCGGATGGACTATGGACTTTTTTTCTTTTAACTAATTCAATCCAAATTTTATTCTACCTTATATATTTTTGCTGTCTTTCCTTCCAATATTACTGAAATCCCCCCTCTTTCCCATTTCATTTCATCCTGGAAATCAAGCAAATTAATTAAATTTTTGTCCTGCATTTTTTCTCTTATCCGGGAAGGAATATTACTATTAGCTGCCACAGGAATAAATAATGGATGGGGCATTTTTTGAAGACCATTATTTATTACTATTACAATTATATTCCCTCGATATTCCCGCATAAAAGCATATACAAAATGATCGGAATAAAGAGTAAATTGATATCCCCATGCTAATGATTCATTTTCCTTTTTAATTTTAATCAATTGTTTTAAGTGTAAAAAAATTCCTTTTTGTTCCTGGCAATGGCTTAATGGTTCAAGCCCGGGTTGGTCACCAAAAATATTTTTCCAGGGCATGAATCTCCGATTGTCCGGATCTGCATAACCCTCCAATCCAATTTCCGTCCCATAATAAATTTGAGGAATACCTCTATTAGTAAATAAAAAAGATAGAGCCAATTTGAATATTTTAAGAGCAAGCCATCGATCCCAATGCCCATAATAATCAAGAATTTCCGTCATAAATCTTTTGGAAAGATCGTGATTATCTAATAAATTGACTAAACGGTTAGCATTGGTATAATAAGCATCCATATCCAGAATCCCTTCGGATTCATTATCATTAAGGCGGGGACGGGCAAGTTGAGTCATACCGGCATTATAAATAAAACTCTCTTTAATCTTATTGCACAAAGGAAAATTAAACAGCGTATCAAAATCATGATCCTTTTGATATTGAGCAATTTTACCTACATCATATTCAAGATCCTCCCCAATAAGAGTAATATTGTGATATTTTCCTTTTACATAGGATTTAAAAAAATACCAGAATTTTTTTTCCACATGTTTTACCGTATCCATACGAATACCATCTATGCCGGTTTCTTCTATCCAATCAACAATATTGTTTACAAAATAGTCCACCACATCAACCTGATCATGGTCTAAATCCGGCAACCCTGCCAAACAACCCTCTATTTCATCTCCTGCCGGCCCTTGATTAAACCATTCATTTTTTATCTTTTTATCCGGATAATTGATATAATTTTCATTGTGATAACCCGTATGATTTACCACCATATCCAAAATAACCTTTATTTTTGCGTCATGTAATTGACTAACTAATTCTTTGAGGTATTCTTTGCTCCCTTCTGCTAATTCCGGATTATGAGAATAGAGCTGCGAATCTACTTTTTCAAAATCTAATGCCCAATATCCATGATAGCTATCTGTTCCATAAAAATTTCCAATATTAAGATAAACCGGAGTAATCCATAAAGCAGTAATCCCCAAATTTTTTAAATAGGGAATTTTTGCTATTATACCGGCAAAATCTCCTCCCTGATAGCGATAGAGATTATCTTTATCAACCCCTATGTTATTATGGGCATCCCCATCACAAAACCTATCGGTAAGGATAAAATAGATAATATCGTTTTGTTCAATCATTTTTATTTCCACCTTTATTGTTATCTGTATTGAACACTTATCCTTAAATGTTTCACGTGAAACATTTTCTTAACTGTACCCCCCTCGTATGTGGGATAAAGTCTATTTCATTGGCCTCTTGGAAGGCATCCCGGGTTTTCTGGGATATTTCCCCGGAGTAGGAAAAACCTTCTCAATAACCACTAAACTCCTTTTTAATTCTATCTTTTTTAACTTAAGGTTTATTTTTTTTACATCTTTGACCTTCCCACCCAAAAGGTTAATCGCTTTTTCTGCTTCGTTTAATTCTTTTTTAACCACCGGTCCCTTTTGAGCTATCATTATACCATTTACTTTTACAAAAGGCAAACAATATTCCACCAAAAAAGATAGTTTCCCTACAGCACGGGAAATCACTATTTCATATTTTTCTCTATACTGCAAATCCCTTCCACAAATTTCTGCCCGATTATAAAGGATTAAAACATCCCTTAGTTGTAATTTTTCACAAATATGTTTTAAAAATAATGTTTTTTTTCTTGAACTCTCTAATAAAGTCAAGTTTATTTTTGGAACACAAATTTTAAGCGGTAATCCGGGAAATCCGGCCCCCGAACCAACATCTAAAACCCCACACGTTTTCCATAAATCTGTATCGTTAATTAAAGCAAAATCTTTTTCTGTCTTCCGTGACAAAAGATGAGGAAAACACAAAAAACAGGAAAGTGAATCAATAAAATGTTTAAAAATAATATCTTCATCCTGAACAATTGCGGTTAAATTAAATTGTTCATTCCACTTTTTTAATTCTTCTAAATAGATTAAAAAGCTGTTTAATTGACCCGGATTAATTTTTATTCCTAATGAACTCAATCCTTCTTTAAATAAATTTTCTATTTTTTTCATAAAATTAAATGGTTTTTTCGTAAATTCATAAATAAAATGGACGCCTCAAAAATAAAGGCAAAATATGTTTTGAACGACTTAGCAAATTTTAGCAGAAACAAGTATTTTCAAACCGCATTTTTTAAAACCTCAATTCAATCAGTTTAAACTTCCACCTCATATATCTGTTGTCTTTATTCCGTTGTCTATGGACTATCGACTGTGGACTATGGACTTTTTTTGTCTTTTAACTTTGTGCCTTATTATTTCTATCCCCTACCAAAAGTCTTTTTAAAAATGTTTTTTTTCGCATTTTACTAATTAAAGATTTTATTTCTTCTATCTTTAAAGTTGCCTCATTTTCTCCCTGTTGAACACAAAAATTCGCTTTTTTAAAACTCATCCAGGAAATATTTTTTATCCTGGGACTAAGCACAAAATTCGCTTTCTTTAATTGCAAATCAGAAAGTTTTATCCCACTAATTTTATTTGCTCTAAAAATAATAGCTAAACCATTATCTATACTGCTTATATGTCGTAACTTACTCCTCACATCTACCGCAATTACTATATCCGCTCCCAATTTAAAAGCCGCATCCACAGGGACAGTCTCTACCACGGCTCCATCCACTAACAATTTATCTTTCCAGCGTAAAGGAGGAAAAACCCCGGGAATAGTCATACTTGCCTGAACAGCTTCCCTTATTGGCCCCTGAGAAAAAGTAATTTCTTCTCCCGTACAAAGATCTGCGGCCACACAAACAAACGGAATTTTTGCGTCTTCTATATTCTTCTCGGAAAAAAGCACCTCTAAAATCTTTTCTATTTGTTTTTCTTCCAGGAGAGAATCTTTCTTTTTATACAAGTTATAATAAAGGTACAACTGCTTAATATAACTAATAAAACGATGAAAAGGCCTTATTTGAATCTTTTCATCTTGTTTTAAAAGATTGCTACTCAGCTCTCCGAATAAATCACTTTTTAAATTAGTTTGTATTTTATTTTCCAAGAAATCAATATCCGGATTCAAGGCATAAAGCCCTCCGATCATTGCCCCCATACTTGTTCCGGCAATGATGTCAATGGGAATTTTATGCTGTTGAAAGACTTTTAAAATCCCCAAATGAGCAAATCCCCTTGCTCCACCGCCACCCAGGGCCAAACCAACCTTTAATTTCCGCATATTATTTCACCCTATTTAATCTACCGATTAAATATCCCCTTATATCAATTATAAAAATATTACCAAATTGTTTCACGTGAAACAATTTCCTAACCTTTGGTCTTTTTTGTGGTTCCTTTGTACTTAGTAGGGCAAACTTTTAGGTTTGCTTTTTACAACGCAAGGCTAAAGCCTTGCCCTACATCCTATATACACAAATATAGTTACAATATAAAACGTAATGTAGAATGTGTAGGGCAAACCTTTAGGTTTGCGTTATATCAAACTCAAATGAGCCAAGAAAAGTATACTGTCGATAGTCATCTACTAATCCTTTTCTTACTGGATTACCTAAAATATAATAAGCAACGCTCATCGTCTCTTCTTCTTTTCTTAGCAGATGTTCATAAAAATTAACCTGCCAAAGAGATTCCCCCTTATATTTTTTGTAGTAAAAACCTGTATGTTGTTTATATGAGGAAATAAATTGCTTCATATCAGAATGTAAATCTTTACCTTCTATTAAAATATGAAAATGATCAGGCATAAAACAGTATACCCATATCTTAAATCCAAAAGACTTTGATTTTTCCCTTAAAATATTTATAAGCCATTTAACCAAAGATGTATCTCTAAATATTGGCAACTTATTGAAAGTACATATTGTTATGAAATAACGATAATAACCTTTATAGTCAAAGTCTTTCAGCCGTATTCGTTTTTTATAATTTATCATCATCTGTTCTGTATATTGTCGAATAATCTCTAGACATTTGCTTTACTTTTTACAATGCAAGGCTAAAGCCTTACCCTACATTTACCGTTCCCTACACTTTTAATATGAAAGAATCTCTTTTTTTATCTAATTATTTGCTCACTATTTTTCATCCATAAGGGTAAAAAATAAAAAACAAAAGAGACATACCGGTTAACACCCACATTGCCGGATGAATTTCTTTATATCTACCGGCAACAATTTTAAAAAAAGGATAAAGAACAAATCCTCCCGTTATTCCTACCCCAATATTGTAGGTAAAACTCATTAAAATTATAACGACAAAAGCAGGTATGGATTCCGTATAGTCATTAAAATCAATTTTAGTTATTGACTCTAACATTAAAAGGCCAACAATAATTAAAACCGGACCATAAGCAATAGAAGGAATTGCGGTAAGAAAAGGAACAAAAAAAAGACTACTTAAAAACAACAGAGCTACAATCAAAGAACTCAATCCTGTCCGGCCACCTTCTTCAATTCCTGCAGCCGATTCGATGTAAGTCCCGGTGGTTGTTGTTCCTACTAATGAACCAACAATAGTAGCTAAGGCATCAGCTAACATCGGTTTTTCTATTTCAGGAAGATTTCCCTGTTTATCTAAAAATCCCGCCCGGGCGGAAACCCCAATTAATGTTCCAATAGTATCTACAAAATCCATAATAAACAAGGTAAGAATTATAGGAACAAATCCCCATTTTAAAGCACCTAAAAAATCTATTTTAAGAAAAATAGGAGCAATACTGGGAGGAGAACTAATCCAACGGGAAGGAACTTCTGCTACTCCAAAAATAAAAGACAAAAAAGTCGTTGCTAATATTCCAATGATTATGGATCCTTTTATCTTTTTAATCATTAAGGAGGCTATTAAAAGAAAACAAAAGATAGATAACAATACAGGAGTACTGGTAATCTTACCCAGATGAACCGGTGCCCCGGGAACACCTAAACAAATTATACCTGTTTCATTCAATCCAATAAAAGTTAAAAATAATCCTATTCCCGCAGCAAAACTATATTTAAGTCCTAACGGGATAGCATTGGCTAACCAGCCCCGCAGTTTAAAAATAGTAAGTAAGGTAAAAATTACGCCCCCGATAAAAACAGCTCCCAGGGCAGTTTGCCAAGAATAACCCAACACACCTACTACTGTAAAAGCAATAAAAGCATTTTCCCCCATATAAGGGGCAATGGCAAAAGGCCTATTAGCATAAAAGGCCATTAATATTGTTCCAAAAAAGGCAGCAATTACTGTTGCCACCATTGAGGGACCGATAGGTATCCCAGCCCTTTGTAGAATAGCCGGATTAACGATAATAATGTAACCCATAGTCATAAAAGTAACCAGGCCCGCCAATATTTCTGTTTTGAGCGTTGTTCTATGAGCTTTTAATTTAAAAATTTTTTCTAATATTCGATTCATAGATTATTTCGCTCCCTTCGTAAATAGTGTTGAATAATCCATACATAAATACTAAGAAAATCAGAAAAATGAAAATAAACTGTATTTTTACTGATTTAGCAAATTTTCTGCGTAGGGGTGGAATTACTCCCCCTTTAAGTCCTTTGTACACCAAGGTCACCCCAAAATTAAATTCGCTCTAAAAAAAATAAGCCTTTCTGAGCACTTTTTAGCTTATTTTTGCATGCCCATAGGGTAAAAACTATGCATCTATGAAAAACATATTTTCCCTTTATTTTCCTTGTTCTGACTCCAACCTTCTAAATCCCCCTACCCCCCTTTTTCAAAGGGGGAAAACTATTTTTGTCTATGGACTATGGACTACTGACTATGGACTATTCTTTGTCTTTTCTTTTAACTATCACTTAAAAAATTACAGTACTTCTAAAACAAAATCCGCCTTACTTTAATGTCTTCTTTTTTCTCTACCCTAATAATCTATCCAGTTCTTTTTTACTTTGGACTGTTTTTTCTTCACAGTTATCCATGCTTTGAATTTCATGCACAATCATCCCCGGAAATTCTCTTAAAAAAGGAAAAATCAATTGGTAATCAATATTTCCCATTCCGACGGGTAAATGTTGGTCATAAGTACTATCATTATCGTGAATATGAATATGCCTAATTTTGTCCTTTACCTTTAAAGACTCAAAGGTCTCTTTTACCCCCCAGGAACAGTGGGAATGCCCTATATCCCAGCACACATCTATTTCACAGCTTTCGACCAAGTGCACAAAATCAGCCAGACTCTCCTCGTAATCATCCCTATCGACTCCACAATTTTCCAGTACCGCATGAACTTTTCTTTTCCGGGCATAATCTTTTATTTCGATAATTGATTCCTTGTTTAAATTAAAAGTCACCTCTTTTACTTTGGAAGGGGTTATCACCGCAGGTCTTTTCCCTGAATGAAAAACTACTATCTCGCTTCCTAAGGAGTAGGCTAAATCTATTGCTGCTTTTACCTGCCGCATTGATTCTTTTCGTATGCCATGATTTATTGAAGCAATATTTATTCCAAACATAGGGGCATGCAAAGCACTTTTCATTTTACTTTCCGTTAAAAGTTTATGTAACTTCCCCCACTGCTCTTTATCCCGGGTAAAATCGTTGACATAACAATGGGGAACATCACTCCATATCTCTACCCCTGAAAACTCATTATCCCAGGCAAATTTTACTGATTCAAAAACATTCTTTACCAGAAAAAAATTACTGGTAGCCATCCCAATTACCGGCATTTTAATTACCTCATTTTTTTACTCTGTCCCACCTCGTAAGTGAGATTTTCAATATCTTTTATACTCTTTACAATATCATCAAGATAAACAGATAGGTCTTTACTCATAGTATTTTAACCTCCTCTGACAATATCTTCTTTCTTAATAGCGGCTTAATAGCAGGGTATTGAATTAAATCAACCTCTTTACCTAATACATCCTTTATTTCATTTCTAATATGAATAACATCCAAAAGACTTATCTTAAGTTTTTTGGGAAACTCAACAAGAATATCAATATCGCTTTTACTGGTCATCATACCATGAACAATTGAGCCAAATAAACCAATATGTGTTACCCCATATTTAAGTAATATCGGAAGAATTTTTTCTTTAACTTTATCAATTTGTATTTTTGTTTTTTTATCCATTTATTGTTTTTCCATTTTAAAATAGTTTTTCTTCTAATCCATCACAAATTTAGATTTCATCAATATTTTGACCAATTCAACAAATAAAACCAATCAAACTAATTAACTGTTGTTTATTTCTAATGTTTTCTGACTATTTCCTTTACTTTCATCAAACGAACCAGATTCCCCCGCTCTATTTCCATCAGCTTCATTATTATATAGCGTATCGTTTCCTTCAAATCCGGAATCAATATGTATTCCAGGGCATTTACCCGGCGGCGAGTAAGAGTAATTTCTTTAGCTATAATCTCTAAATTTTTCTCCAATTCAGCTAATTTTATCATTTTAGGTAATAATTTCGCATAAAAATCCAGGGCATAATCTAATTTGCTTGAGGTATTAACCAAACTATAAGTAAGCTTTTGTTCTCCTATTTTCACCCGGTAATTAACCAATCGTAAATTCATCAAAGGGGTAAAAGAGCTTTCAATCTCAATTTTTGTACTCGGATAAAGTAAGGCTTCTTCTACTATTTGGGGGGAACTTATAGCCCGTGCCATAAGAATATTTTGGTGTGCTTTGATTAAATCATTTTCTACTTCTTTACGCATTTTTTTTACTTCAGTCAATTGGCTTAAAAAATAACGCATTAATTCGTCCTGCTTGTCTTTTAATAATTTATGCCCTCGATGAGCCAAAACTATCCGCTTTTTTAATTTCAGTAATTCCATCCGGTTAGGATTAACATTTAAACGCATTCGTTTACTCTTTCCTCATATATTTTTCTACCATATCATCTTTTACTCTTTTTAATTCCTGCCGGGGAAGTGTTTTTAAAAGTTTCCAGGCAAGATCTAAAGAATTTTCAATACTCCGATTTTCATCTTCCGCTTGTTTGACAAATTCATTTTCGTATATATCCGCAAAGCGGGAAAACAACTTATCTACAGGAGAAAGAGCTGCCTCCCCTAATATTACAGCTAACTCCTTAACTTCTTTTCCCCGGGCATAAGAAGCAAAAAGCTGTGAAGTTACATCAGCATGATCTTCCCTTGTTTTCTCCCGGCCAATACCTTTTTCCTTCAAGCGGGAAAGAGAAGGTAAAACATCTATCGGAGGATAAATACCCCTGTGATACAATTCCCGGCTTAAAATAACCTGTCCTTCGGTAATATATCCGGTAAGATCCGGTAACGGATGGGTTTTATCATCTTCGGGCATACTCAAAATAGGAATTTGGGTAATGGACCCTTTTTTCCCTCTGATTCTTCCTGCTCTTTCATAAATAGTAGATAAATCCGTATACATATATCCCGGGTAACCCCTACGGGCCGGAATTTCTTTCCTTGCCGCAGAAACTTCCCGTAAAGCTTCGCCATAGTTAGTCATATCAGTAAGAATTACCAATACATGCATACCCTGACTAAAAGCTAAGTATTCCGCCGCAGTTAAAGCTATGCGGGGCGTAGCCAACCGTTCTATCGCCGGATCATTAGCCAGATTAATAAAAAGGACTGCTCTTTCAATAGCCCCGGTTTTTTTAAAATCATTAATAAAATAATCAGCTTCTTCGAAAGTAATACCCATCGCCGCAAAAATAACGGCAAATTTTTCGTCTTTACCTAAAATTTTTGCCTGGCGGGTTATCTGGGCAGCCAATTCATTATGAGGCAAACCCGAACCGGTAAAAATAGGTAACTTTTGTCCTCTTACCAGTGTATTCATTCCATCAATAGCAGAAACCCCTGTTTGAATAAATTCGTTAGGATAATCCCGGGCAGCGGGATTAATTGACTCCCCGTTTATATCCAATTTCTTCTCAGCAATAATTTCCGGTCCTCCATCAACAGGTTTTCCCATTCCATCAAAAACTCTTCCCAACATATCCGGGGAAACCGCCAATTCAACCCCTTTCCCTAAAAATCTTATCCGGCTTTCGTTTAGATTTAGTCCTGCACTTCCTTCAAATAACTGCACTAAAACTTTATCTTCCGTCACTTCCAATACTTTCCCGGTACGAACCTTTTCTTTACTACCACCGGCAATCCCTAACCGCACCTCAACAATTTCTCCGTATTTTACCCCTTCGGTTCCTTCCACAAAAATCAACGGCCCGGCCATCCCGGAAATAGTTCTATATTCCTTAACTTTCAATGTTCCCTCCTCTTTTTTACGGTATAGAGTTATTCAAAATAACACATTCTGTCATTTCTCTACGTAATCAACAAGTATTGTGTTTTAGACCCATGTTATATTTTAACATCCTAAAGAAATCCCCTAACCCTCTTTTTTAAAGGGGGAAATTACTTTTCATTTTTTTTCATCTAATTTTTGACACTACCCCGATACAGACCCAATTGTAAATGTTTACTATTTTGGTAAAGATAACATCTGTTTTTGTGCCAATCTTCCCATTTCCCCATCAGGGTCTAATTTAATAACTTCTTCCCAATAACTTTTTGCTGTTCTTAAATCACCTTTAATTGCAATAATAGCTCCCAAAAACATATATATTCGCGGATTCCCAAGAATTTTTTCTTCAGCTCTTAAAGCATAATCTATAGCTAAGTCATATTCCTTTAATCCAAAATATGTTTCCGCTAAATTAAAAAAACATACACCTTTTGCTTTTTTTGTGTATTTGAGAACCTTTTTTAGATAGTCCTCAGAATTCTTCAATGATTTTTTATCCAAAAAAGTAATCCCCATTTCATAATACCCCTCATACAATTGGGGATTAATTTCTATTGCTTTCTCCAAAACTATAATTGCATTTTTATTATTGTTTGTGTGTCTATTCAAATAACCCAAATAAAGTACCGCATAATAATTTTGAGGATGTTTTTTGTATAATTTCTGTGCCCAATTTAAATTTTTAGTCCAAAAGTCTTTTTGTTCAAACACTCTTTTTTTTTCACTCCAAAATTTAAAGACTTTTTCTAAAAAGCGGTCACCTCCAAACCAATAGGCAGACAACAACAATTGACAAAGAATTGCATCCTCCGGATCCTTTTCTATGCCCTCTTCCCCATATTGAATTACTTTATCCCAATCACCTTGCAAAAGAGCCTCTTTTGCCTGAATTAAATATTCACTTTCCTTTATCGTTTTGCTAACCCCTTCTTCTCCCCTGCTGCAGGATAAAAATAACACACAAAACAGCAACAACCCTATAATTCAATAGGTTTTCTTTCTTTTAAAATTTAGTATTTGGCTAATCACTTTAAATCACCCCTCTTTATTTATTCACCTAATACGCTTTCTTTTTCCAAAGAGTCTTTTTTCATTTTTATCTCTTCTTCCAATTCTTTTTCAATTTCTTCAAAACGGTTCATTTCTTTTTCTTCGATAAATTTCATTTTACTTATAGCTTCCCTGCTTTTTAAATCTATTAATTGCTCGAAAGGTATCTTATCCAATAATGCCTGTACTAAATAATATAACCTCATAATAACCTTCAGCATCAGATACTGTTTTTTTAAAGAGGTATAGGTATCTATTTCGTCAAACGCATGTTGATGCAAAAAATCTTCTTTTATTATTTTTCCCATTTCTAAAATCAATCTATCTCCCGCTGACAACGCCTCTAATCCCACTAAACGCACGATTTCTTCCAGATTAGCTACTTTTTGTAAAATCTTTAGGGCTTCATCACGCATTTTTATAAAATCCGGGGCAACTTCTTTTTCCATATATTCACCAATATTATCCACATATAAAGAATAACTACGCAACCAGTTTATTGCCGGAAAATGACGCATATAAGCCAACCGGTCTTCCAATCCCCAAAAAACTTTTACAATGCGCAACGTATTTTGTACTACCGGGTCAGCCAGGTCTCCTCCGGGAGGAGAAACTGCCCCGACAATAGAAAGAGAAGCTATTCGTTGGTCAGAACCTAAACAGGTTACTTTTCCTGCCCTTTCATAAAAAGAAGCGATTCTTGAAGCTAAATAGGCCGGATATCCTTCTTCTCCCGGCATTTCTTCCAATCTTCCGGACATCTCCCTTAATGCTTCCGCCCAGCGGGAGGTTGAATCAGCCATTAAAGCTACCCGATATCCCATATCCCGAAAATATTCAGCCAGTGTAATCCCTGTATAAATAGAAGCTTCCCGTGCCGCTACCGGCATATTAGAGGTATTAGCAATTAAAATTGTTCTTTTAATTAATGATTCTCCGGTGAGAGGATCTTTCAAGGCCGGAAATTCTAATAAAACATCGGTCATTTCATTACCCCTCTCTCCACATCCCACATAAACAATAATATCAGCATCCGACCATTTGGCTAATTGGTGAAGTACCACGGTATTTGAATAAATCATGGCAAAATCTCCACCTATAAAATTATGATCTCCCGGAACTTCTATATCATAAACCGTACAGGGAGTATTAATTTCTTTAATTTCAACGATTTTATCACAATAAATATGTTCCATATCATTTGTGGCAAATTTTATTAATTGAGAATTATTCATTACCTGCGCAAATTTCCTAAACATCTTCTTGCTTATCAATTCTCCGGAAAGATAATTATGAATTTCCACCCCTTTTCCCTTTAATTTTTTATAGGGTCTTCCTGCCCGTTCATAAACAGACTTAATCAATGAAATTCCCATGGGAACAATATCAATGCAGGTATATTCTCTTTTTTTCAAGGCAAGATAGTCTTTAATCTTCTTGAATTTTGAAAGATTGTTCATTTTGCAAAAATTAAAAAAGCTTTTTATTTCTTCCCCACCTGAAACAAAAAGATAATATTGTTTAAATCCTTTATTGACTTTTTCTTTTACTCTTGTTATTATTCCTAATCGCAAAAATAAATAAGCCAATCCTTTTTGCATTTCTTTTGAAGCAGTAGAATATTCAATTTCACCTTTTTCTTGATTAAAATATCCATCACAAACAAAATATGCACCGAGAAATGTTTTAATTATTGAGGGAGGACTTTTAAAAACAATTTTCGGAACAAAACAATTGCGTGATTTTTTATATTCCGGATAACCAAAATATTTCAATAATTTTGCAAGAATAGTGCTTTCCACGATTGAACATTTCACCTTATTGCATATAGTCCTTTTCCCTTTCAACCCAAAAAGATGCTCGATTAACTTCTCAAATAAATTCAACATTTTTTCATCATTATTGTAAAATCTTACACTATTTTGTTTAATCATTCCATCACCCAACATCAATCCCAAAAAAGTAGCCATTTCTTCATTAAATTTCTCAGGAATCTTTACTTTTTTACTTCCCCTCTCTCCTTTAATATTTTTTATTTTGGGAAATTTTTTTCTACTTGTTAAATAAAGTTTTTCTACAAACTTTACCGTGGGTCGATTCTTTTTCAAAAAATACCCAATTAACATATCGTAAGAAATATTTAATTGGCTCGCTACTCCCTTTTTGTTTTTAGTTTTTGAAGCAAGTTTATTAATCAGGAAAGGGATTTTTTCTATGATTTCCCTCTCCACAATTCTTTGATTCGGAAAAATTTTTTTAATCGATAGCCCCTGAATTTTACCTTTAATATCTATTCTCCTCGGAATTGAAAGATAATCACCAACTTTTAAATCTTTTGCCTCTTTATAATCAATATCCAAATTACCATTAAATTTAGGAAGTTTATGTATGGGAGTAACTTTTGCAACCCTTCCTGTACGTGTTTTAATTTTAATTATTTTATTGGTCTTCCCTTTATAAACCACACTAACTTTACTTTTACTAAACCCTCTCGCTGAACCGGAAAAAACCTCAAAAGGACTTGATAATATTGTGTATTCTTCCCCAAAAGTCTTTACTTTCTTTCCTTTCAACTCATTTTCAAGAAAAATATCTTTCATTGATTTTAAACAACCATCGGCAAGAAGTACCGGTGTATCCCCTGTTACACATTTTCCACTTCCAAAGGGTCCCGGGATACAAGCCGTTCCTCCCTTGGCTATGGGAAAAAAAGTATCGATTACCCGCGTACCGGTAATTAACGGTTCCTCTAAAGTAAGTTTTTTCAGGTAAGGCCGTGCTTGCCGTACCGGCCAATGCTGTAACATACAAAGTTTTTTTATTTGTTTTTCCCCTTCAATACTTAATTCTGCAATAGTATCTTCTACTGTGAATTCCCCAGCAAAAATATTTTTTATCGTTCCCTCCACCCCGGGAGGAACCATAATCTTATGCATTACTAATTCGGTTTCTTTCACTTCTCCTAAAATATCTCCTTCAGTAACCACTTCCCCTTTTTTGACCTTCGGAACAAATTTCCATTTTTTCTCCCGATTAATTTTGGGTAAATCTATCCCCCGGGTAATATAATCCCCTACTTTTTGACTAATTGTCTCTAACGGCCGTTGAATCCCGTCATAAATGGAAGTAACCAGTCCCGGACCCAATTCCACTGACAGGGGCTGTCCCGTAGCAACAACAATCTCTCCCGGCCCTATTCCTGTAGTTTCTTCGTAAACTTGAATGGAAACATGGTCACCTTTTAACTCCACTACTTCCCCGATTAACCCTTCCTCCCCAACCCGAACTACTTCATACATCTTTACCCCCGGCAAATCAGTAGCTACGACCAGAGGACCTGATACTTTTATTATTTTTCCCTTCATCTTTACTGTATTCTCCTTTAATCTTTATATCTTTTTTATTCTTTCAATAAATCAACCCCTGTGGCTTCTTCCACCATTTTTTTTAATCTCATCCACCCCGGATTGTTTCCTTTTCTTCGTCCGGGAATAGCTATTATGGTTACAGGTAAGTTTTTGCTTATTTTTTCTATTTTTTCCATGCTTTGCAAATAATCTTCCATTAAATAAACAATAGAAAATTCTTCCCGGAGTGCTTTTTTTAATGATTCTTCCGCTTCTTTTTCATTTTTCACCGGGAAAATAGAAAGACCCAACCCTTTAAAACCATAAATAAATTGCTTTTCTCCGATAATACAAATTTTAGACATAGGTCTCTCTCAATTCCGCCTTGATTATCTCTTCCTTTAAATTAGAATACTTTCCACACAAAAGGATACGCAAATTTTTGGCCTCATTTTCTTTAGCTAAAAGATATCCGATTAAAGGGTGTATACTTAAAAACTCATATTTTGCTTTTTTTATATAATTCATTAAAAAATCATCACCTAATTTCTCTAACAAGGCAAAAGAATGCTCCTTTTCCCAAGAATCATATCCTTCCCTGACTATTTTTTTGTAAGGTGAAAATCTTATATCATTAATAAAGTCATTTATCTGTTTGGAAAAATTTCTTAAAAACTTATCTTTTACTATCGTCCCCCCGGAAAGTAATGACTGTTTTAAAATAGTTTTTTTCTCTTTTTTTTCTTTAAGCCTAAAAAAAACCGACAGGTTAATTAAATCAACTCTGATTTTTCCGATTTCATTTACAAACTCATTTTCGCCTGTCTGATTTTTAAAATATTCCCAAAATCCAACATCCAGAATAAAATCAATACGTTGCGGATTTTTATGATGTTTATAGGCCGTTATTGCTTTTTGGGGAAGTTCTCGTAAACCAGGCGGAAAAGCAGAAAAAATATTCCTTTCCATCATCTTTTTTAATTCTTCTTCCGTAAAAAATCCCCTCTTTAAAAAAATATTTTCTTTCTTCTTTTCTTTAACATATTTTAATTTAATTAAACCTTTCAAATTATGCCCGTCGTTAAGGAAAAGAAAAGCATTCGTAATAACAGGATTTAACGATAATTCCCTGACCAGATTATATGCCTCATCCAAATGCTTATCAATCATTTCTTCTAAAAAAACTAACCCCTCCCCATTCTCAATAACACTTTTTTCTTGATCTATTTTTGGATACCCCCTGCTTTCCAATTCTCCGACAATATCGGTTAAGGACCTTTCTAATAATCCGGCTAACTCCTGTTTATTAAAAAACCTTTTTTCTAACACCTTAATTTTGCCGGATGCATAAGCATACTCAGTATTCATCTCTTCCTCATTACTCCCCATGTAATTTTTGTCCGTTCTCTATTATTTATTAAGCACCGGATTGTCTAACAACCTGCTGATTACCTGCTCCTCCGTTTCTTCCCTAACTACTTTCATCCAGGTATCAAAAGAATTATCTAATTCTACCTTTCCCTGCCGTAAAATAAATCCTCCGTTTATATCTACTCTTTCCGAAGAAAGTTTTATTTCCCCTTTTTGTTTCCTTTTTTTCAATTCTTTATTTACCTGATCAATAAACAAAAGAGTAATTACTTTCTCATCCCGGGAAGAAATAAAAAGCTCTGCTTTTCCCTGCTCCATAATTTCTAAAATCATTTTTTTTATAAACTCTTGGTATATCCCGGTCGGAGACATTAATAAATCGTTAAATACTTTTTGATAAATTTCATTTATCTGTTCCTGTTTTGTTTTAAGAAGTTCTTTCTTTTGTTCCAACCGGGCTTGAGCTAAAATATTATCTTTTACTGCTTGTGCTTTCCCCTCGCCGTTCTTTATTCTTTGTTTATGTATTTCTTCTGCTTTCTGCCAGGCTAAATCCAAAATTTCTTTTTCTTTTTTTCTTGCTTCATCTAAAATGTGCTCGCTATTATTTTTTACTTCTTTATCTATTCGTTCAATAATTTTTTCTAAAGACATAATATCTCACCCTTAATCAATGTTTTTCCTTTTGTTTCCAATTATTTCAATCCCGGAGCAATAGCTATAAAAAGAATTAACGATGCCGCTAAAAACCCAAAAACAGCATACGTTTCCACCATAACCCCATTAACCACTCCCTTCATTGCGTGTTCAGGATTTTTAGCTACAATGCCCATCCCTGCAGCACAGGTTTTTCCCTGAAATATTCCTGACCACCATAATACTAACGATTCAAATATCCCTACCCCTAAAATAGCTAATCCCTGCATGGTACTGGGATCTTTAACTTCTCCTTCAAAAAGACCTAAAACAATAAGAATTACTACCCCGGAAACAAGTCCGTAAATTCCCTGGGTTCCCGGTAAAGCCACTAAAATAAGACTTTTTCCGAATTTTTCCGGTTCTTCACTAAGCAAACCATTCGCTGCTGAACCGGAAATTGAAATTCCCACAGCAGATCCTATCCCGGAAACAGTAGCTACAATAATGGCTCCTAAAAGAGATAACATCATTCCTAAAGACATTCTTCCACCTCCTATTAAAATAATTACTTTTTTAGCAATAAAAAAACAGTTTTCACAAAATTAATCATATATATCTTCTGATTTTACGGTAATATATTTATATTCTTCTCTAAACGGTTTAAAAAATCTCCCTCCGGATTGGTAAAATTTAGTAAAAAACTCTACATATTGCAATCGGCAGGAATGAACAAAAGCACTCAGCACATTTATAACCAAATTAAAGGTATGACCTAAAATTAAAATAAGAGGAACTAAAATAATACTTATGTAAATAGGCGCTTGCCCGGCGACCCCGGCAATTTTATTAACCACCAATCCCACAATTCCCGTACCTAATCCCAGGGCTACCAAACGGGAATAAGATAGAATATCTCCTAAATAAGCAGTACTTCCATATAGAGCATAACATCCTAACCCTATCCTGCCCAAAAGAGAAATGATATTTTTTCGGCCTAAATAAATTATTCCTAAAAAAGAAAAAGCAGAAAAGAAAGCACTTATAAATTTAAATATTCCATTTATCCGTAAAGAAAAACCGATAATCATGGTTATCCATAAAAGGGTATACATTTTATCTGTTTTTTCTCCCAGATTTTTATCTACCCCTCTTCCCTGAAAACAAATTATTCCCAACGCCCCCACACAAATTCCTAATTTAAATAGTAAAGCAAACCCTCCCGCAAATATTCCCATTTTTGTTATTGCCCATCCAATTGCAGAAAGAATAAGCAAAATCCATAGGCTCTGATCCCAAATTGCGGCCTGCCATTCCTTATGAACAATATTTTCATATATCTTCATTCCCAGACCGCAAATAATATGGATTACCCCCAAAATTAAAGCAATAGCAAAAAATACCTGTAAATCGTTAATCGGGTCAAATAACTTCCATTTCACGGTCATTCCAAACCATCCTCCGGTCATCATTCCCATTAAAATCGTACAAATCCCTCCTAAAAAAAACAAATGCATAAATTTACGTAATTGCTCATCCATTGTCTTTCTAAAATAAAACAAACTTAGAGAGGTAATAAGGCAAAGTATTATCCCATATCCGGCATCGGTTATGCATAACCCAAAAAACAAAGCGTAAAATAAAGCTAATACCGGCGTTGGATCCATTCCCGAATAAAAAGGCCTTCCGTATAAATCAGTGATTACTTCAAAAGGTTCTACTATTTTTTTATTTTTAAGAGCAACCGGAACATCTTCTCCTTCTTGTGAATGAGTAAAGTGTATTTCTATTTCCGGAAATCTATTCTCCAGGTCATCTTTTACTTTTTTCTGTTTATCGACTAAAATCCAGCCGGTTATATAAAATACTGATTCCGTCTTTAAAAAATTTTTCTTTACATCCTCTTTTTTCTGTATCACCTCATAATAATCAGACAAAATTACAAAATCAATAAAGCCCTTTGCTTTCTTTTTTGCTTTCTCTTCTAATTGTTTTTGTTTGATTTCTATTTTTTCTATCAGCTGTTTTGTTTGAACAAGCATTTCTCCTGAAGTTGCCGGGAAAAAGGGTAAAATAACCTGGTTAAACGAATATTTTTTCAATACCGTTTGTATTTGTTCTGCCTCTTCCTTTAAAAAAATAACTATCCCATATTTAACGTTTTTCTCCGTATTAATCTCATTAAATATCACGTTTTCATAATTATTCAGCTCTTTTCCCAGCAAAGAACATTTTTTCTCCGGTATTTTCCCCAACAAAAAACTTACATGCTTAGTATCAACCAATTCCTCCAATGATATTGTTAAATTTTGCCAGGGACGAAGTTGTCGAATTTGCTCTTTCAAATTGTTTTTTTTTCTCTGCAATTCCTGTTTTTCATTTTCTAAAAAGCGACATTCTTTTTCCTCATTAAAAATATCCGTCCTTTGAATTATTGCGGATATTTCCTCTTTTTTTAAAACAAATTTTCCTGCTTTTACTTCATCTTTAACTGTTTGGGAAGTAACGAAATTTTTCAAGTATTGGACAATATATTTTATTGCTTTAAGTTTCTCCTCCGACTCTTTTACTGTTTCTTCAAAAGAGGAACATAAAGCGGTTATTTTTTTCTCCCCGGCTTTTTTAACCTCAACTACTCCGTGTTTACTTAGTCTTGCCATCAATTGATCCAACCAACAGAGGTGAGCAATAATTTCTATTTTTTTTACCCCGGCAATTGCCATTTTTACTCCGTCATTCCTAATTTCTTTTTTATTATTTTTTGAGCACTACCAACATTTTCTTTTATCTTGTGTTTTATTTGCTCTTTCAACCGCTCAGTCTCTTTAACGATTTTTTCCTGTCCTTTTTCCCCGTCTTTTTTTGCTCTCTCAATTAAAATTTTTATCTGTTCCTTTGCCTTTTTTTCCATTAACCCAACCATTTCCTCTTTTTTTTGTTCAGCGGCTTTAATCATATTTTTAGCTTCTTTTTCTGCCTGTTCAATTTGTTTTTCGCCGTTTTTCTCTGCTTCTTTTATTTTCTGTATAGAAGGAATTATCATTTTTTCCACCTCTTTTAAAATAGCCGCAACCCAATCTGTTTTAAAACTTTTTTTAGAGCCTTAGAATAACAAACTTTATCGTTAAAAGTCAAGCGTACAACTTTAAGGAACCACCTTCTTTTTATCTTCTTCTTTTTTAGTTCCTCCCTGGCTTTGATTTTGTTCTTTTCCTTCCCGTTCTATCCCGGAGTTCGTTTCTAAATTAGTTTCATCTTCGTCTTTTTTTTGAGTCTCCGTTTGATTGTTTATTTCCTTTTCTTTTTCCGGGTTAGTTTCGTCTTGCTTTTCAGCTTGACTTCTTTTTCTAATCTCTTCATCGATCGTCTGCTTTTTTTTTACTTCTCGTTTTATGAAAAATTTTATTTTTTCTTCCAGGGGAAACAGCTTGATTACTTCTTTTTCACTTTGACACCATGCTTTCTTATTCAATTGTAATGATTTTGCTGAAATTTTCAAAATTAAAGGAATCGCTTTTACTTCTATTTTAATTAGTCCCGAATATACAGCTTCATTTACTGAAAGATGTTTTTCTCTAAAAATTAACTTTTCTTTTTCCCTTTTTATGCTATCAAACTTTCCCTCATCATATTTTATTATTTCTCCGTTTTCCACTTCAAACCGTAACTGATTTGCTCCCCTCCCAACATAACTATCCTGATCCCCGGCATTTATTAAAAGTAAATTTATTTTTACTTCCTCTCCAATAGCAAGTTGTTTGTAATCCTCTCTATTAATTACGACTTCCCCTTTGGGAATGCACCCTTTTACCTCATTATAACCCAACGCCTGAGCAATTTCTATTTCATTAAGAACTAAATTTTCTTTGAAATATCCATACCTGAAAAAAGCAACACCTAATAAATTATGCGCATTCATTGTATCAACAAGATTCATATACTTTTTTACTAGCTCCAGCGTAATAATGTTAAATTTGACTATCCATCCCGGACTAAATGTATACCCGGATAATTTTGTATTACACACCGCTTTAAAAACATAAGTATTTTGTCCTTTTCCTTTTTTTGTTTTAATTAACCGAAAATCTTTATTTTCCGATACTTCTTTTACGGAAAGTATCGCCCATGACTCTACTCTTCTTCCTTTTTTATTATATATTTTACAATAACTATAGGTAGGGAGACCGGCATAAAAAGGTTTTTTGAGCCTTTTATATTTTTTTAACACATTTTTTATCCATTTAATATCCGTGACTTTCATTAAACTTTTAGCCCTTTTTCCAATAGAATAATCATAAATCATCGGTACAATAAAATCGACATTTTTGATTAACTCTCTAAATCCCTTCTTTTTATACCAGTATACCCGCGGAGTAATAGAAATCAAATAGTCCCGGCCAAATCTTCTTGCCACAGTATTGATTAACTGCGTATAATTTCTTAATTGCAAATTTGTTTCCATATCTAATTGAATCCCGGATATTTTCAATCCTTTACCCTGAAAAACATTTAAATTCGATTCTATTTCTTCGAGGACAAACTCTATTGCCTCTTCCGTATTATCGTTAAAATATTTAACAAAAGCTTTTTTTGGCGTTCCGGAAAAAGTATAAACAAGATGAACTTGTATTGAGTTTAAATCTTTAAGTTTTTTAAACGTATCAGCTTGAAATTCAAAGCTTTTAAATCGCGGTTTATCACGATAATAGTCAAATTCCCCCATATGAAAAAATATTCCTTTGATATTAAATTGTAAAATTTTTTTTACATTTTCTTCGGTTAAACAGGTCTTTCTGTGCCAATGCCAAAAAAAATTCCCTTTTTCCAAAGGTTCTTTCGCTTTAGCTTTATGATTAACCCCTATTAAACAAAGTATTAATATCCATAAAAAAAAGATGTTTTTCCTATTCTTTGTCATTACTCTATTTTTCTCTCCTTCAATAATTTGTTGTATTATTAGATTTAGTTTGAATGAACTACCCCGCAGTAAGCTACGGGGGAATTAAACCTGAAACCCTTCGACTCCCGACAAGGGAGTTTGTGCTGCGAACTTCGCTTTACTCAGCATAAACTCCGCTGAAGTGCTCAGGGTCAGTTCGACTACAGAATTCTTGTCAGCGGAGCTGAAAAAACTCTAAGTCTTATTGAATTAAAAAAAGGTTAAAAATAATAAAATTCAGGTGCTTCTAAAAACATCTTCCCCTTAAAAAATTTATTAGAAATGTATCATAATAAAAAGTCCAACCATCGCCAATATCGGAAGCGTTAGCTTAGGAAAAACATTATTTGGGTTTGCATATACAGTGTACATTGCAATTCCTAAAACCAAAAGAATCATCCACTTTTTTAAATCAAAAGTCGTATCCAATCTTTCTCGAAATAATAAGGGTATAATAATAATCCCTAATCCAATTAAAATGATCATTTTTTCATTCATATTACCCGGAAACATTTTTTCTCCCCTTATTCTTTAAAAATAATATCTTTTTTAAATCTGTGTCTAAATCTTCTTATGCCTTTTATAATTTAACTTCCCTTCTCCGGTATCTCTATAAAATTTTTTTCTTTATTCATTTTGCTTTTTCAATTTCTTCTGGAAAAATTTTGTTAATTTTTTTAAAAAGCTATACATTATAATTATCTTCCTGTTAAAGAAAAAATACCCATTTCAATGCCTGACCTCATGGAAAGTTTTATTGTCAACTCTCGTTTTTGTCCCAGATACTTATCGCATTAATGTGATTATAATCGTTAGTAAATACAATACGTGATTAATCCTATTTAGCTAACACAATTGTTCCGTTAGATACCTTATTTCCGACTTTGAGCTGATATATGTATACCCCACCTTTTACAGTTGAACCATTGCTATCTTTCCCGTCCCATATCAATGAAGACGTACTATTTTGATATAAACTATCTTTAATTAAACAGCCGGAAATTTCGAATATTTTTCCGGAAACCAGTTTGTTCTCGGAATTTTCAAAAACAAAGGTTACTATATCGTTAATCCCATCTCCATTAGGTGTAAATACCCGGGGATGAAGCGTAACTGAACCTAAAGAGGATCCGGTAAAGACTAATCGAAAATCGAGTGTATTTGTCATACCCGCAGTTACTTTTGCTTGTTTTGATTGAGGACGATAACCTCTTTTTGACGCTGTTACTATATAATCCCCCGATACTACATTTAGTATTGTGTAGTTCCCTACTGAATTTGTTGTGTCTGAATACCCATTAGCGGCTACTATCGTTCCCTGAATTGGATTATTATCCATATCTCTGACTGTCCCTGATATTGCATTAGCACCTCTCAGAAAATCCGCCAATATTTCTTCAGAACTCAATGCTTGATTGTAAATTTTGACTTCATCAATAATACCATTAAATGGATCATTCCATTGGTCTTCAGTCCACCACCCTCCAATATGAAGGTTTGCATTAGAAGGATTTATTCCGGGAGGCGAATTTTTTGTATTTGGATCCTGTTCTCCGTTGATATATACTTTCACTGTTGTCCCATCAGATGTAACCGCTACATGTGACCATATATTATTAGCAAGAGTATTTTCGGAAATAAGCCATATTGCATTTGAGTTTGTTCCATCGGCACTGAGTTCAAAATTGATTTTTCCATCCGCCCCAATGTAAAAAACAAAGGAACGTTCAAAAATTCCTAGCCCATAAAGCCATTTTTCTATCATCGCTTGCTTAGCTGTAATAAATGGTTTTACCCAAATTATAAGGGTAATTTCACTGGTAATGGTATCCAAACTACTTGAGTCAGGAGCTTCAATATAATCATTATCTCCATCAAATTGTAATCCCATTCCAAATTTTCCATCCACCCGGTCTGCAAGAGGATTCATATTGATTAAAGTTCCAGTATTATTATTTCCGGAAGAGTCATTTACCGTTATTCCATTTTCTTCTTCAAAGTGCCACAAACCAATGGGCTCTGCAGTACAATTAAAAGAAACAAACCCCAGATGGAGAGTCCCTATTAGAAATACACATGCGAAGATGTGTTTCATTCTATTACTCAAATTTTCTTTTTTCATTTTCCCCTTTTTTATCTTTGCCATAACAATTAATAAACTAATTTCTTTTTTCTTATATTTTTTAAAGTAACATATTTTTAGAGAGTATTCAAGCATAAAGTCAACATAAAAGTTTTGTTTGCGGAAGTCGGGAAAAACAAAAATTTAAATGGTGTCCACTTTTAATTTACAAATGACAGGCAGAAATTTAAATTGACTTCCCGTTTTATATAATATATAATGCATCTCACGGCAAAACCAAACCTATAAATACCAAGTAGGAATACTTTTAATTATAAGATTGGTTCTATCAGGAGGATAATTATCTTGATGAAGGGTTTAGAAATAACAGGAAGAACAGTAGAAGAAGCAATCCAAAAAGGCTTAAAGAAATTAGGATTGGACCACAAAGAAGTAGAAATAAAAATTCTTGACGAAGGGAAAGCAGGTCTGTTTGGATTAATGGGAGCCAGTCCCGCAAAAGTAAAGATTTCCCCAAAAAATCCATCTGCTCAAAATACTCCGAATAACATATCTCCCGTTTCAGGTGTGCAAGCAAAAAAATTTTTGGAGGAAATTTTATGCCTTATGGGGATTGATAATAAAGTGGAATCTTTCCTTCAGGACGAACAATTGGTTTTAAATATAAAAACCGCCGACAGTGCCCTTTTAATTGAAAAAAACCCTCCCCCGCTGAATTCACTACAACTTTTACTTAACTTAATTGTAGCAAAAACATATCAACAAAAAATTATTCTGGATACAGAAAATTATCGTAAATGCCAAAAGGAAAAATTTATGACTTTAGCTAAAAATTCTGCCGAAAAAGTAAAAAAAACAAAGAAAGAAATAATGTTAGAGCCTTTGCCTCCCCAGGAAAGAAAAATAATTCACTTAGCCCTTCAATCCGATCCCAATGTACAAACTGCATCAAAAGGAGAAGGATCTCATCGCAGAATTATAATTAGCTTAAAAAACAATACAATATAAACTGGTTTCAAAATTATTACTCATTTATTTTCTAAACAAGGATAGCTTTATGTTTAATGATGCCATCGCTGCTATTTCCACCCCTCCGGGTGAAGGAGGTATCGGGATTGTTCGTTTAAGCGGAAAAAGTGTGATTTCCCGGGTCGAAGAAATCTTTAAATCGTGTAAGGAAAAATCGCTTTCTACTGTTCCCAGCCACACTGTTCATTATGGATATATTTATCCTGACCAAAAAGGAAAAGGAAATGCAATAGATCAAACCCTAGTCACAATAATGCGTGCACCGCACACCTATACAGGGGAAGATATTGTTGAAATTTCCTGCCACGGGGGAATTATCCCGTTAAGGAAAATATTAGAGGCCTGCTTAAAAAAGGGTTTACGTTTAGCTCAACCGGGAGAGTTTACCAAAAGGGCTTTCCTTAACGGACGAATAGACTTGATTCAAGCAGAAGCAGTATGTGATATCATCCGGGCAAAAACCGAACTTGCCCTTTCCTCTGCAATAAAACAATTGAAAGGCAATTTATCTATTAGAATAAATCCTCTCTGGCAAAAAATATTTGATTTAGTTTCTCATTTAGAAGCAACTTTAGATTTTACAGACGAAGATATTCCTCAAATAAACACCGGAGAAATGTTAAAAAAAATAGATTTTATTTTGACTCAAATTCAGGATTTAATTAATACCAGTTCTACCGGAGAAATTTTGAGTAACGGGTTAAAAGCAACATTTATAGGAAAACCCAATGTAGGAAAATCTTCTTTATTAAATGCCATTCTCCAGAATGAACAGGCAATAGTTTCTTCTACGCCCGGAACTACGAGAGACCTCATCGAAAAAGAAATAAATATCTCAGGATTACTGGTGAAAATTACCGATACGGCCGGAATAAAAACTTCCGGACAAAATGATATTGAAGAAAAAAGCATCACTCAAAGCAAAAAAGCAATTTCTTCTGCTGATTTAATCCTGTTTGTTCTGGATTACTCGCAAAATTTAACCAAAGAAGATTTTTCCATTATTTCTGCCTTATCGCAACATTCGCGAGACAAAAAAATTATTGTTATTTTAAATAAGAGTGATTTAAAACAAAAACTCGTTGAAGAAAAAATAAAAAAATTATTCTCTTTTTCCCCTTTGATAATAAAAACTTCTGCTACCCGGCTAACCGGAATAAAAGAACTTCAGGACCTTATCCATTCCCTATATATCAAAGGGGATATTAATGTAGGAGAAAAAACTTTAGTTACTAATATACGCCATAAAAATATTCTCCTACTAACAGAAAAATCCTTGAAATTAGCCCGGGCTTCTCTTAACCTGGGACAATCTGAAGAATTTATTAGTATGGATTTACGAAATGCCTTAAATTCCTTAGGCGAATTGACCGGAAAAAATGCATCTCCAGATCTTCTGGATAAAATTTTTTCTACCTTTTGTATTGGTAAATAAAACCTGCTTGTTCATATATTTAGTATTATATCGTACAATTATAAATACTGTTTTTAGAGTATATAATCCAAGTTATTAAATGGCATCATTATAAGCAATACATTCCATATATAAATTTATTCAACTTTTAATTGAGGAATTTATGCGTTTTAGAAAATCACTTTTTCTGCTTTCTTTTTTACTTTTTTGCTCCTGGAACACAAAAAATGTTTTCCTTTTTCCCTATAACCCTAAATGCGGTGACACGTTAAAAATAACCATTACAAAAACATCCCCTTCTAAAAAATTTATAGCAGAATTTAATCAAAAAAAATATTTTTTTTATCCGATAAGACAAAAAAATCAATGTTGTCTTATTCCTCTTTCCTGTAAATTTCGCCCTGGAAAATATAAAATTAATCTGTTTCGATTACATAAGAAAAAGAAAAAGCTGCTCTGGAGTAAAAAAATCGAAATACGCCCGGGAATATTTCGCCGAATCGATCTCAAACTCAGGCGTAAAAAAAGCAGATTACTTTCCCCTCCCAAAAAAAAACCTCAGGGAAAAAAGTTTCAGTACTATTTGAAAAGTAAAATTCCTTTTCCCTTATGGCAAGGTAAATTTATTCGGCCGGTAAAAGGAAGAATTACTGACTGGTATGGAACTTACCGAACAATAAATAAAACTATTCCCTGGAATCAACATAAAGGAGTTGATTTTGGAGCTCCAAAAGGAACTCCTGTCTACGCCTCAAACAAGGGAATAGTTGTTCTCGCAAAACCGTTTTCTCTGCAAGGAAAATTAGTTTTGCTGGATCATGGGGAAGGGATACAAACTGTTTATATGCATCTTTCTTCAACGCTCGTTCAACCGGGTGAAATGGTAAAAAAAGGAAAACTGATTGGAAGAGTCGGTTCCACCGGTTTATCTACAGGAGCACATCTTCACTGGGGCTTATATATTAATGGAATTACGGTAAATCCTCTTACCTGGCTCAAATATGAATATTAATCCTTTTCAGCAAAGAAATATTTTTGAAATCGAGGAAAAATAATGAAAGATTCTTTTTCTTTCGGTACTCTTTACATAATATCCACCCCTATCGGCAATTTAGAAGATATTACCCTGCGTGCCCTGCGCATTCTAAAAGAAGTAAATTTAATTGCCGCAGAGGATACCCGTCACACTAGAAAATTATTAAGTCACTACAATATTCATACCCCTTTAACCAGTTACCATCAGCATACCCATAAAAACAAAACAAATTCATTAATTAACTTTTTAAAAGAAGGTAAAAATATTGCACTGGTTTCCGACTGTGGAACCCCGGGAATATCCGATCCCGGGACGTTCATCATTAAAGAAGCTATTATCCGGGGAATTAAAGTAATCGCTCTTCCCGGCCCATCGGCATTAATTTGCGCTCTTACTCTTTCAGGTCTTCCAACTAACGGGTTTCTCTTTTTAGGGTTTTTACCCAGAAAAAAAGGAAAAATCAAGAAAGAAATAAACAGAGCATCTCTTTGTGAAAAAACTTTAATTTTCTATGAATCCTGTTATCGAATAAATAAAACACTGGAAATAGTCCGGGAAGAAATAGGACAAGTAGAAATAGTTTTAGCCCGGGAATTAACTAAAAAGTTCGAAGAAATAATCAGAGGAAAAATAAATGAGGTTATAGAAAAAATCAAAGATAGGACACTGAAAGGAGAATTAGTAGTTCTGGTAAGTAAATCTGGGGATTTCTAACTTATTATTTATATACTTGCAAACCCGCCAAAATGCAAAGCTTTTGGCGGGTCAGTTTGACTGATTATTTGCTTTTTTTATTCGTTAATTTTGGGAACAATAACAAAAGAAAGGAATATATACAAGTAATTACTAAAATTAAATCCCACCCAATTTTTAATTTTACCCAGCCTACCAGCCCAAAATAAAAACCGGCTATAGTTATAACCCAACAGGTAAGTTTGTTTGTTTTTTTAGCCAGGGTTACTAAAGAAACAGCGACCAACAAGGTCGGCGAGGGCAAAAGCCCGTAAGAAGAAAAAATAACTGTTTTTAATCCACCGGTTGCATACGCCGGATAACCAATTCCAACACTCAAAGGAATGACCACCCACCATCTCCATATTTTCCCGGGTAACTGATAATCACCTTCGCTTTTCAGAGCTTCTACCAATGTAGCAATACAAAGGGAAAAAAATATCCGTTCAAAAAAAATAAAGATATATCCTCCCGGACATTTACTTCGATCTATATACCAAAAAAGAATTATTATCGGCACTAACCCAAACCAACGAAAAACCCCCACAGGTAAATGTAAAAAACTTTTTCCTCTCACGCCATCTATTAGCATAATTAAAAATAAAACAAATAACAGAAACTCAAAAATCCGCAAATAAAAACTTACTTCGTAATTAGCCTCTCCGATTAATTCTACTGCATGTGTCATTGCTCCGGTTAAACCCAAAAAAGTAAAAGATAAATATCCACAGAGAAATCGTTTCCCCCGGGTATGCGGATGAGTAAACCAATAGAATAAAATTATAAATAAAAGCAAATGCTGCATTAGGCGAAAATCAACATAAAAATCTACCAATAATTGATAACCCTTACTAATTATTTCTACCGGAAAATCAAAAAACATATTTTTCCCCTTCTTCATAAATAACGACAGCCCGCTTTTTTACCTACATTTTTTCCGGAACACTAACCCCCAGCAAATTAAGCCCATTACTGATTATTTTTTTTATTCCTTTTACTAATTTAAGCCTTGCCTGCCTTAACGCAATATCATCGGATAAAATACGAAATTTATTATAATAACTATGAAAATTCTTGGCTAAATCCTGTAGATAAATCACTATGTGGTGTGGTTCCAATTTGCGGGCACAAAGTTGTACTATATCCGGATAAAAAGCTAATTTTTTCATTAACTCCAATTCTTCCGGTTCTTTCAATAATTCGAGTTGAATATTTTTCTTTCGACAAGAATAATTCTTTTTTTCCGCTTCTTTAAATATACTGCAAATTCTGGCATGTGCATATTGAATATAATATACCGGATTTTCCGGGGACTGTTTCTTGGCTATTTCCAAATCAAAATCCAATGAACTATTCGCCCCTCTCATTAAAAAGAAAAACCGGCAAACATCAGGCCCTACTTCATTTATAACTTCTCGTAAGGTAACGAATTCCCCTTTACGCGTAGACATAGCAATTTGTTTTCCTCCCCGGTATAAACTAACCAATTGGTATAAAATAACTTTAAGGTCCTGGGGATTATAGCCTAAAGCAGTAATAACTCCTTTTAACCGGGCAACATATCCATGATGATCCGCTCCCCAGATATTAATTACTTTCTTAAATTTTCTTTGCACAAATTTATCATAATGATAAGCTATATCGGAAGCTAAATAAGTCGGTTCGTTATTTTTCCTGACTACCACACGATCTTTTTCATCACCTAATTTAGAAGAAGCAAACCATATAGCTCCATCCTTATCATAAAGATATCCTTTCTTTTTTAGAAGGGTTGTTACTTTATCTATCTGGGTTTGTCTTCCTTTTTTTTCATAGAGTTTTGATTCCTGAAACCAGGTATTAAATTTTACTCCTAAATCATTAAGTACCTGTTCTATCCAACCTTGAATTATTTCTATTGCCGCTTTTTCAAAAAACCAATGTCCTCTCTCCCGTCCTTTTTCTATCTTGTTATATTTTTTATCATTAAAAATCTTGCGGGCTATTTCTTCAATGTATTCTCCCTTATAAATATCTTCTGATTTCTTTTCTTCAAGGTATTTTTTTTCCTTTCGGTCAAGTTGCTGCCCTGAAATTTTATCATACTGCAACATTACAGAACACCCCAATACTTCAATTTGTTTTCCCCTGTTATTCACATAATATTCTTTCTCGACTTTATATCCGATAAAAGTCAAAATATTAGCCAAAGCATCCCCTATCGCCGCTCCACGGCCATGTCCTATATGCAAAGGACCTGTAGGATTTGCGGACACAAATTCAATCTGAATCAATTCTTGTCTACCTATATTTTCTTTCCCATACATTTCTCCTTGTTTACAAATTGCTTCTAATTCTTCATATAACCTTCCGGGGGAAATAAAAAAATTAATAAATCCCGCCCCGGCTATTTCGACCTTATTACAAATATTTGTTGTATCGATAAGCATTGTGATTTTCCGAGCTAATGCATAAGGAGAACTCTTTATCTCTTTAGCCATTACCAAAGCAACATTACAGGAAAAATCTCCGGCTATATTAGGAGGAGGGAATTCAACACAAAAAACAGGAACATTTTTTATCTTTAACTGTTCTTTTTTTATCCATTGTTTTATAGCTTTATTTATTATTTTTTCAATCTCTTTTTTTAACACTGGTTTTTCCTTTTTTATCTGTTTTCGTTTTTAACATTTTTACTTTTTTCCCTTCTCCCCAAATTTTTTCAAGATTATAAAATTTTCTTTGGTCTTCATGAAAAATATGAACAACCACACCGCCATAGTCCATTAATATCCAATGAGCAAATTTTTCTCCTTCCCGGTGTAAGTTATATATTTTTTCTTTTTTAAGAGCCATTTCTATTTCTTCGCTTATTGCCTTTACCTGAACAGTTGACCGTCCACTGCAAATAACCAGATAATCAAAATAAGGGGTTAGTTCATTGACATCTAAAATAACTACATCCAATGCCTTCTTTTCTTGAGCCATTTTTGCACAGTTGACTGCTATTTTTCTAAAATTCACTTTTTTCTCCTTTTTTTCGCCATTTTATTAATAATTATATAATACTAAAGCCCAGCGTCTCATTGAATAAAATCTTCCCCAATAATTATTGAAATATCTTCCAAAGGAAAATTCTCTTTTTGAGATATTATTTTATCACAGTTTATTATTTTAGCTATCTTCCCGGCCAGAAAAAAATTTCCTGCCTTATCAATAACGACAGTACATTCTTCCAATGTTGCATAATTCCCCCAACGAACAACATCCATTCCTGCATATTTAAGCTTTGTTCTCATCTCCCGGGCCATCCCTTTGATCCCGGCAGCATTCCATACAGCTATTGCCGGAAGTCTTTTTCCTACCTTTGTTTCTCTATTCCCAGGAGAAAAAATTACCTCTACCATTTGACCCACTTTTTCTTTATCCATTATCCAATAATAAGGTTTCCTTTCCCTCAACGTTCCCGGTAAGTTTTGAAAACGTATATTTCCAAGGGAAACTTTTTTTATCTCATAACACATTGCCAATATATCCCCTAAAGTAAGATTAGTAACCATGTTTTCTTTTATTATTTGTGGAATTTCAAAAAGATTCGGAACCCATTTGAATTTTTTTATCATTTCTTTTAGCAAATTTTGCTGACGAACTAATCTCTGATAATCTCCTTCTTCTCTCTGATAAAAATCTTCCAGAAACTCTTTTCCTCCTAAGATAACATGCTTTTTCCCTACCCTTTTTATTCCTCCTAATAAATCAATTACTCTTATAAATTCCTCTGTTTCTATCTGCATATAAAAAGGAATTGTTATTTTTAAGATTTCTTCGACTTTCTTTTTCAAGGCCCGGACTGCTTTTTTTCTGTCTTTTTCATCCCGGCAAATATTTGAATAAATAGTCCCCAGTTTACCTTTTTTTAAAGAAGATTTTCTAATCTTCGTAGCAGAAGGAATAGTTACTACATCCAAAAAACGTCTTACCGGATAATAACTTAATAATAAAACGGTCCCGGAATATTCAGAGCGTTTTTCCGAATTACATTCTAAAAGAAGCAAATTTATTCGCTCTCCTCTGTGAATATTTCTCACTATTTTGCTTTGTCCGTTCAAAAATAAAGAAAAAATTATCAAAACCAAAATACTT
>JAUVLC010000095.1 GCA_030595925.1 Clostridia bacterium
CGCCCCTACACACCTAACTCGTCACAAATAGTCTTAAATCCCCCTAACCCCCTTTTTCAAAGGGGGAAATTACTTTTCATATTCTTTCATCTAATTTTTGACACTCCCTTTTCTTATTCGATTTATCAGTTTAAAAAAGACTGATTCCAGAGTTCTAAAATAGTTAACGCCATAATCTGTTTATTATAAACTAAAGGTGACTCCTGCCTTCTTTTTAAGATATTTTCAATAAAATTATAATTAAAATATCCTCTTTGGTTAATCATCGTTGAAGAAAGGACAGATTCAGCATAATTTTTTGATTTTCCTTTAAAATATCTATCTACCGGAAAATAAAACGGTTTTTTCTTCCTTTTAACTACTTTTTCGGGTAAATAATTTTTCATTGCCTTACGCAAAAAACACTTATTAACCAATCCGTTTATTCTATCTTTATCTCTAAGATTTAAAGAAAATTCGACTAACCGGTGATCAAGAAAAGGAACTCTGCATTCTACTGAATTAGCCATTGCCATCCGGTCATTTTTAAAAAGAATATTATTGGGTAACCAATTTGCTAAATCCTGAAAGATTAATTCTTGCAAAAAAGTATTATCTTTTTTTCTTTTAAATTTTTTCTCAAAATCTATATTCAGACCTTTTTTGCTCACCTCTATTTCCTCAAACAATTCTTTAGTATATAATTTTTTCTTATCCTCACTGGTAAACAAACTAAGCAATTCAAAATAAAATCTTTCTCTGTTCTGCCCTCCGCCAAGATAACTTAAAAATCTCCTCTTCCCCTCCTGTCCCAGAGAAGCCGGATAAGGGAAAAAAAAGTCCATCACTCCCAACGGAATCAACTGCATTACTTTATTTATCAAGTTAATTTGAATAAAATCCGGAACGGATTTTTTATAAAGCTCCAGATAATTTAAAACGAAATGATGAATATACCCCCCCAATAATTCATCTGCACCATCACCGGTAAGAATTACCTTTACCCCTGATTGCCTGGCTGATTTTGAAAGACAATAAAGAGGAATAAGTATCGCATCACCTAACGGGGCATCTAAAGATTTAACTATTTCCGGTAACAATTGAAAATCTTTTTCTTTAACAATTATTTCCTGATGCCGGGTTTTATAAAATAACGAAATTTCCCGTGCCTGTTTCAATTCATCCGGCCCGGATTCAAAACCAATACTAAATGTCTTAACCGGCTTAATAAAACCGTTCATTAATGATAAAATGGCTGTTGAATCTATTCCCCCGCTTAAATACATACCGACAGGAACGTCGCTAAGCAATCGTTTTCGCACCGAATCAACCAGCAATTTATAATATTCCTCTTCCCAAATATGAATACTGCTCTTATTCACCTTTTTCCCTACATCCCAGTATCGATCTATCTTTACCTTCCCATTTTGATAAATTAAAACACACCCCGGAAGTAATTCAAGAATCCCTTTAAACATCGTTCCGGGACCGGGAACATAACGAAAAGTCAAATAAGCATCCAGCGATAAAAAATCCATCTCCCTTTTTACCAGAGAACTTCGGAGAATAGCTTTAATTTCGGAAGCAAAAAGAAAACATCCGCTCAAAACAGTATAATATAAAGGACAAATACCCAATCGATCACGGGCGATAAACAACTTTTTTTTTCTTTCATCCCAAAGAGCAAAAGCAAACTTTCCATTAAAACTATCTACACATTTCTCCCCTTTTTCTTCATATAAGTGGACAATAACTTCTGAATCAGTGTGAGTATAAAATATATGCCCCTTATCCCTTAATTCATCCCTCAATTCTTTAAAATTATAAATAATTCCATTACAAACAAGGCAAATAGATCTATCTTCATTAAATAAAGGTTGATTCCCTCCTTTTAGATCTATTATACCCAGACGGTTATGCCCTAATCCTATCCGGAATTTCTTATTGTTATATTTACCTTTGCTATCCGGACCCCGGGAACTTAAAGACTCAATCATTTTATCCAGTAAATTATCCTCGTCTACACCACCAAAGCCGCAAATACCACACACATTACTACTCCTCTGTTTGCAAGTTGTCTAATTCCATTGCTGCCTCAATAAAATCAGGTTTGAGTTTCAAAGCCTTTTCATACATAGACTTTGCTTTTTGTAAATCCCCGGAACCTTTATAAGCCTGAGCAAGATTATAGCAAGCCCCTACATTCCCCGGGGACAAAGCAACTAATTTCTCCATTTTTTCTATTGCTCTATCGTAATTCCCGGTACTATACCAAAAACTTCCTACTTTTTGATAAAGAGCTATTGTTTTCTTGTCTAAAGGATTATCTTTTATTTCATTTTCTAATCGGACAATTTCTAAATATTTCTTAATTTTTTTATTTTTGGGGTCATATTTCAGAATATATTCATATCCTTTGATTGCATTATCATATTCCTCCGTAGTAAAAAAAAGATTAGCTAAGTCCAGAGAAAATCTCATATTAGCAGGATAAAAATCAATCGCATACTTGAGTTTCTGTCTTGCTTCTTCATTCTGTCCATTTTCCGCAAGAAAACCTCCTAATATATTATAAATAAACGGATTATGAGGATGCATTTCATCTATTTTTCGATAAAGGTCTATAGCGTCACTTATTGCCCCCTGGGCAGAGTAAGCCAGGGCAAGGTCTATATACGCTATAAAATAATGAGGATTTAAATCTATTGCCCTTTTATAACTTTCTATTGCTTTATCCCATGCCCTATAACTAAAATATGCCCAACCTAAATTAGTAAATGCCTCACTACTATTAGGCTTAAGTTCCGTTAATCTTTCCCCCGGATCAGTAGCATCTACATATCTTTTGTTTTTCATAAAAAAATTAAATTTTTGTTCATGCATGGGAATAAAAGTACGATTAATTTCAAAATCATACCCAAAAGTATCATCATAATTTATAACTCCAGCTAAAATAACAAAAATTATAACCGGTGAAAAAAGCAAATCCCACCTTTTCTCTTTTATTTGCATATAACAAAAATAAAGAGTATACGCTCCGAATATTATAAAAAACGGTACTAACGGTAATCTATAGCGGGAAGCAGTATGAAAAATCAACATCGAAACAATGTAACTAAACATAAAAAAATAAATGATCTTAAATTTATTTCGTTGCTTAAAGGTCAAAAAAATTCCTACTAAACCCAGGGGGCAAATAATTCCATAATTAAATATAAATATTCGTAGCAGAGAAGATATTTGTTTCATTTCCAAAAAAGGAATATCCCCATCCTGAACCTCAAAATTGTTAAAAATGATAATTCCCTTTTTTATTTCCAGAGTAAACCACCAGAAAGGATCTTTTAATATATTTTTTAGTCCTTGTTTAAACCAAAACCCGGAGGCATAAGACGGTTTAACTTTTTTTCCCAGTAAAAGTTCAGCTACGGCCCTGTCCCGCTGATGCTCATTCATTTCAGCCGAAATTTGTATTTTACGCATAAATAATTCCGCAGGATTAATCAAATATTTATACTTATCCTGATTAGTTATAAATACACCCTGGCTGGAAGGATTATTGCCTCCATAAAAATTTGCCCCTCCGCTATCGGTTATTAATACTAAATCATCAGCTATAATATAATTTCTAATGGTTATCGGCATAATTACCATTGATAAAGCAAGACAAACATACCCAAGAGCCCTAAACCGTTCTTTTTTAGATATTCCATTCAAAGAATATATCCAAAACAAAACAAAAGGCACAAAAAGTAAAACATTCGGACGGGTAATCCCGGATAAACCCAAAAATAACCCGGAGAGAACCCAAAACCTTGGAATCGGTTTTTCTTTTGCTTTAAGAAGAAATAAAAACACCCAACTATTAAAAAATAAAATTAAAAACTCCGGCATTAAAATCCCTTCAAAAAACACAAACATACCATAATAAGCAGCTATTACAAAGGCTATGAGCCCTACCCATTTATTAAATAATTTTTTTCCAATAAAATAAATTAAAACACAATTCAAAGACCCGATTATCCATTGAATTACTTTAATCAGTGAAAAATTACCCTGGAAAAGTTTAGAAACCATTGCTAAAAAATAAGTATATCCGGGACTCATTTCGAAAGGAGTTTTATAATTACCTAGAAAAATATTTCCATTGATAATATCCTGTGCTAAATCATTAAAAACCCTTCCATCATAACATAAATCCGTAAAATCAGGCGAATGCCCAACACTAACAAAATACAAAAGCCGAACTGTTAAGGCAAAAAGAAATAGGATACTGATAACATACTTTTCTTTGGATAAAACTTTACTAAGTAAAATCTTGAATTTTTCCATCTTCCCCCCTATATATAGATAAAACATTAATTTTTTAATTACTAAACTATTAGAATTTTTATCTGTTTTTTTTTGCCGATTCCAAGCTAATTCATCCAACCTAACTTTCGTGCTTCTTTAAAATGTTTTTTTGCCTTTCTTTTTTGTCCTTTCACCTGATAGGCTAATCCTACAATATAATGGGCTTCTCCGTCAAGGGTGTTCATTTTTATTTTTTCCAACCAGTCTTTTTTTATTTTTTTATCATTAATAATGGACCGTAACGGAGAATATAAATTGGCATAATCAGGTTCTATTTTCAATATCTCTTTAAATTGTTCAACAGCTCTTTCTGTGTTTTTTTTAATTATGAACAAATTGGCTAAATTTAACCGTGCTGTTATCAATCCAGGATTAATTACAATTGCTTTTTTAAAACACAGTATGGCCGAATCAATATCAAACCCATTACCAAAACGGACATTTTTTTCATTATGCTCATAATAAATCCCTAACAGAGTATATAACCAGGCAGTTGCTTCTTTTTCACCATTTAAGGCAATCCCTTTTTTATAGGCCTGTAATTCTTTCCTATATTGTTTCCTTTGTCTATATACCCTACCTAGTAAACAATACTTCCATCCCGAATCCATAACATCCTCCTCCAGATACACCCTCAAAAAATGAGGATCCGTTTCTTTCAGTATTCCATAAATAAGTTTGTCTAAATCACCAGCAAGGGATTGTTTAATTTCATTTTTATATTCTAGTATTTTTTCTTTACGTTCTCCCTTCTCCATAGGCCTATACATATAATTCAGGTAAGCCATAAAATCAAAAGGCTTCTCTTTTATCAATTCTCTATATGCCTTTAAACTTTTCTTCGGCTTTCGATAAGAAACTCTTAAGCTTGATTCCAAAGCGGACACATCTATTTCATCCGGATGCCAGCTAATATGCCGAATTAAATCCTGTTCAAAATCTTCTATATTTATTTCTTTTTGAATCTGCATGAGTTGATAATGATACAAACTAATAGCCAATCTTTCACAAAAAGACGAAGATTTCTTCTTTATTTCCTTTAAACCCTTGATAATTCCCTTTTGAAGTGAAAAAAAATATTCACTATTCTCAACTATTCGTTTTTTGCAATTCTCTCTTAAAACATTAAGCGTGTACCACCCAGTCTTAGAAGAAACAACTTTTATATTTTCCTGTTTAGCAATCGTCCAACGTTTCCTTAATTCTTTAAATAAATTTTCCTTTAATAAATAATGCATTTCCAGTTTAGCTAAAACGCTTTCCGAATATTTATTACTTCCATTCCAATTTAAAAAAACATTATCTCCTCTTTTATTTATCATTTTTTTATAGAATTTTTTAAAAATAGTTTGTATCTGCTTTTTCCGTGTAATCAATATTTCATACCGGGAACAACTATATGTCCCATAAACATAAAAAACCGGCTTAAATATTTCTGCTATTACATTGTTATCTATATTTTGAATGTAACCTATCAATCCTGAACCTTCTTTAAAATTAACATTAATCTCTTTACAAATGTATGCCTCCCAAAAAAAATAATAATAACTAAAATTTACCGGATCATTCTGAAGAGACAGGTTAACATTCAATGTTGGAACATTTAATGCATTAAATGCCGAATCTTTGTCAATAGCGACAATCTCTCCCTTTTTAGTAACAAGAAAATTATCTTTTGTACTATCATGGTTAAGAATAAACCAATCAAAAATGTGCTGTTTCTGAATATAATCCCTTTGGTGCGAAACTAATTTTTTCGTTGGTATATCACAAAAAGAGCTCATATCCGGTAAAAATTTTTGAACAGACCCAAATCTTAATTTTCCGTTAATCGGTAAACAACAATAATGTACTTCCGGCAAATTAATTCCACAAATTAGTGCCCAAAAATATACCGCTTCCTGAATTCGGGCAACATCCAAAGCAAATGAAGGATATGTTTCAAACAACCATTTCTTTCCCAAATTATCTTCAAGTAAATATTTTTCTATCTCCCCTTGCAAATATGGTTGATTTTTTACTAATCGAAAATTCATTTTCTTTAATATCCGGTCGTTTAACATTTTGATTTTTTTATAAAAATAAATATTTTCTTCCATTCCGTGCTTTTCATTTTTCTCTTTATAAAAATCAAGACATTCTCGAGCTCTAAAACACTGCGGCTTCAATTCTAAAGCATACTTATACGCTTTTATTGCTTCCGCTTCCATTCCCTGTATACGGTATAAATCTCCAATACGTTCGTAACCACCAACCGACCGGGGATTTAATTCCAATACCTTGTTATACTCCTGCATCGCCTGATTATATTCGCCTTTTAACACATATATATTTCCTAAAATAAGTCTCGTTAAAATACAGCGAGGATTCAATTGCAAAGCTTTTTTGCATTCTCTACAGGCTTCATCATATTTACTTTCTTGCTTATATACATACGCTAATTGATTATAAGCCTGAAAATTATTTGGATGCATTTTAACTGTTTTGCTCCACAAAGTAAAATCATCCCTCCAATCATTATTTCGTCTTACTGTTGCCCAACTATAAAAACCTAACACAAAAATCAATACTACCATTACTATTTTTTTAGTTTTTATCCATTTATCTATCCCTGCTGCTAAAAACATGCAAAATCCTACCAGCGGAATATACAAATATCTCTCATTAAACAAATAAATAAAAGGTGTTATAATTAATATTGGCAATAAATTCAAAAAAACCCAGAGCAAACCCCAAAGATTTTTTTTAGAATACTTCTGAATTAAAAAACTAAATATTCCGGCAACAAGCAGAATATCAGTTAAAATAAAACCCACCATCTTAAATGAAGGTTCCGGAACATATGTAAGCGGAAATGCACATAAATTAATAGGGAAAAGAAGTAATTCCACAAAAGAAACAAATTTCACTATTATTTGCAATAATCCTAAGAATAAAAAGCCTTTCCCTGCCGGGTCAGAAAAAAACACATTTTGCATATCCTGTAAAATAAAAAATCTAATTGCTAAATAAAAAAAAGTTACTGCAATATAACCCAAATAAAAAAAAGCCCTTTTTCTCATATCTCTTTCCGAATCAAAACAATAATCATAAGCCAAAATAATCAAAGGCAAACTAATTGCTACTTCCTTGGACAGGAGAGCTAATAAATAAAATAAATTTGAAATACACCATAAAAATATTATATTTTTTCGGGACTTTTCCCTGCCTTGACTTTTTATGTATAAATAAAAAGATAATAAAAGAAATAAACAGGCCAACAAATTTTCATTAAAACTAATTACACAAACCGCCTCAGTAGCAATAGGATGGGAAACAAAAAACAAACCAGCCAGGAAAGAAATCCGTCTTTTTTGAAAAAGAAGAAAAGTGATTAAATAAACTAACACGGCATTTAATAAATGATTAAGCAAACTTGATAAATGATAACCAAAAGGATTCAATCCCCACAAACCATAATTAATAAAATAAGAAAGGGTAGTTAAGGGACGCCAACTTAGCGAAAATTGTTCCCTGGAAAGCTTAAAATAATCTTTAGTAAAGAGTTTGTCAATACTACCCCAATCTTTTATAAAATCATTTTGCACTATATGGAGCCAATCATCCCAAACAAAGGAGTTATCCAAGGAGTTTGCATAAAGAATAAACCCAAAAATAATAATTATAAAGATAAATAAAAAATCTTTTTTTTTCATTCTATTTAGTTTCTACCTTTTTCTTATATATGCTTTCAAGAATATCCTTAACTGCTGAATACTGAGGATTTAATTTTAAAGCATACTTATACGCTTTTATCGCTTTATCTTCCATCCCCTGTATTTGATATAAATCTCCAATATTTTTATAAATACCGGCTGAGCGGGGTTTTAATTCCAATACCTTTTTATACTCCTGCATCGCCTTAGTATACAATCCTATTTTGGTATAGCAAACACCCATGTTAATATGTGCCCCAGCATGCCCGGGATTTAATTTAAAAACTTCCTTTATTGCTTTTATCGCCTTATTACATTCACCTTTTAATATATACACGTTTGCTAAATTAAACCATGCTTCACTATAATATGGATTTAATTTTAAAGCTTTTCTGATTTTTTCACAAGCCTGTTCATATTTACCCTGCCGGCAGCAAATTTGGCCGAATTTATTATAAAGGGAAAAGTTATCCGGGTATTGCTCAAAAATTTTAGAAAACATTATATCGTCATTTTGCCAATCGTTATTTCGCTTCACAGTTTTTAAGCCATAAAAAAGCAACAGCCCTACCATTACTATACTAAATGACCTTTTTAACTGTAATCCCTTATCTATCCCTATCGCCAATAACATACAAAATCCTACCAACGGAATATACAAATATCTCTCAGCAAACAGATACGAAGAAGGTATTATTATTAATATGGGAAGAATATTTAAAAAAATCCAGAGAATATTCCAAAAAAATTTTTTAGAACACTTATAGATTAAAAAACTAATCCACCCGGCAAAAAGAACAATTACCACCGAAAAAAGTATACGGAACTCAAATAAAGAATTTATGGTTAATATAAAGTATGTAAAATATAAATTTATTGGAAAAATAAGCAATTTAATAAAACTAGCTAAGGCATATATTATTTCCAATAATGCTTTATACAAAAAATTTTCTCTGTTTACAAAACAAAAACATGCTCTTTGTATATCCTGAAAAAACAAAAATCTAACACTCAAATAAAAAACGGTTATGCTAATATAACCGGAATAAAACACTATCTTTTCTTTTATACTTTTTATCCTTCCGTTCTTTTCTGGAAGAAAACAATAATCATAAGCCAAAATAATCAAGGGCAAACTAATTGCTACTTCTTTTGAGAAAAGAGCTAACAAATAAAATAAATTTGAAATACACCATAAAAATATTATATTTTTTCGGGACTTTTCCCTGCCTTGACTTTTTATGTATA
>JAUVLC010000068.1 GCA_030595925.1 Clostridia bacterium
GCAAAGTCTTTGCTCGGGATTTTTTATCCAGGTGTTGAATGAAGTCTTTTACAGGATAATCTCCCCTACGAGTTGCGTAAAATTTTATTTTATACATTTAACTCCTCATTATAAGTATATAGCAAATTTGCTATATTGTCAAGTAAAAAAACACCCTCTTTATTTTTCCTTTGGTTTTTCACCGGTACTCAATTGTCTTATGGTGACTTCCAGGGTGTTCTTTTTCTTTTTTAGTTTTTTATAGATTGTTTCTATGGATTCTAATTATTTTAATGTCTTGGCCGAGTCGTCTTTTAGTTGTTTAACCAGGGATTCGGTGGTTTCGAATTTGTATTCTTTGCCGGAAATTTTCGTGGTTAGTTTTACCATGGGAACTCCTTTTTTATATTATTATTTATTAATTAAATTAAAAAGTTGGTCAGCCCGATTGCTATCCAGCTTTTTTAATATTTTACATTCTTCAAGTGCATCTTCTTTTCTATCCAAAGCAAGATAAGCCGCCCCAAGATTATTATGCGCCTCTACATGGTCGGGTTTAATCCTGATTGCTTCTTTAAATTTCTTTATGGCCTTATCGTACGAATCTTTACCTTTCTTCATATAAACCACCCCAAGATTATTATACGCTTCTGCATAATCAGGTTTAATCCTTATCGCTTCTTCAAATTTCTTTATGGCCTTATCGTACAAATCTTTACCTTTCTTCATATAAACCACCCCAAGGTTATTATACGCTTCTGCATAATCAGGTTTAATCCTTATCGCTTCTTCAAATTTCTTTATGGCCTTATCGTACGAATCTTTACCTTTCTTCATATGAACCAGCCCAAGAATATGATGCGCTTCTGCTAAATCGGGTTTAATCCTGATTGCTTCTTTAAATTCTTCTATCGCCTTATCGTACAACCCTTTATTAAAATACGCCACACCGAGATTATAATGCGCTTCTGCTAAATCGGGTTTAATCCTGATTGCTTTTTTATATTCTTCTATCGCCTTATCGTACAACCCTTCATTTCCATACGCCACACCGAGATTATAATGCACTTCTGCTAAATCGGGTTTAATCCTGATTGCTTCTTTATATTCTTCTATCGCCTTATCGTACAACCCTTCATTTCCATACGCCTCCCCACGTTTAGCATATGCTTCTGCAAGGGTATAATACACTGCTGTATAATCAGGTGTAATCCTAATCGCTTCTTTAAATTCTTCTATCGCCTTATCGTACAACCCTTTATTAAAATACGCCCCCCCGAGATTATAATGCGCTTCTGCGTAATCAGATTTAATCCTAATCGCTTCTTTAAATTCTTCTATCGCCTTATCGTACGAATCTTTACCTTTCTTTATATAAACCACCCCAAGGTTATTATGTGCATCTGCATAATTAGGTTTAATTTTTATCGCTTCTTTAAATTTATCTATTGCCTGTTCAAATTTATTTTTTTCTAAATATATAGTCCCCAGATTATTATAGACATTAGCAACTTTAAATCCGTGTTTTATAGCTAATTCATATTGCTCCATTCCTTCTTCCGGTTTTTCTTGTTTATAATGATACAGAAGCCCCAAATTATAGTAAGCACCACCAGAATCAGGACCATATTTTATTGCTTTTTCAAAATTTTCTATGGCTTCTGTTACTTCATCACTTTCATAATAAATACGCCCCAAACCGTTATACGCTTCTGCAAAAATAGAATCATCTTTTATTACTTTTTTAAACATCATCATTGCTTCGTCATATTTTTTATTTTTTTCATGAATTAGACCCACAAAAAAATACCAATTACTAATTATTTTTTTATCACTATTTTGGAGTATAAATTCTGCACAATCAAAAAAAGTATTTTCATCTTTATAGTTTACATTGAAATATTTTTTATTATCAATACGAATAGAGATATTCCAACCATTTTCAATATTAGTAACATCTCCACCTACATTATAAAATTTATATCCAAATATATTTTCTAAATACCCACATTTTTTAAAATAATTCACAACTTCATTTAAAGATAAACCAATTGGTTTAATATATATATCCGGTCCATTTTTCGTTTCTAAACTAGCAGGTGAGACATCCCTGCCCAATGAACTTATTTCATCTACTGCTTTCCCTTTGAATATCCTACTGTTTCTCTTATTGTTTTCAATAATTTTATAGATTACATCTGTAACATGGCTAGTAAAGGCTTCATTTGTAAAACCTGTATGCTTCTTAAAAGTATCAGAAACAGAAGAAAAGTCAATGTAGATACAATCTTTTTTTAACTTGTCCATAGAAATTAAAATAAAAACTATAAAAAACAAAACAATTATTATATCCATTACATTTTTTATATAAACTATTAATAACAAAACTATCCATAAAACCAACAAAACTAAACATATTAACGATATCCAATAAAATTTGTCTATCGATAATCCAAAAATTAACGTGCACGTAATAAATAACTTTAATGTATGCCCACTAGTTATAGTTTTTATCCCTTTCTCAACTGCACTTATAACTTTAGAAATAACCTTTTTAAAATAAAACATTACTATTTTTCCCCAACACATAGCAGATTTCCCCACCTCTAGAGTAAAGAGTAACATCCTTTTTATCAATCCTCTTATTCCCCTAACTTTTTTTAATAATCCTTCTAATTTCATATAATATCCTCAAAACTAATATTTTTAAGCAATTATAATAAAGATTTACGTAAAAACTAAATAAAATTAATCATCGTCTTCCCGGGTGATGTTAAACACTGCCCAGATGGGACGATGGTCGGAGACGGCTAATTTTGCTTTTGTATCGTCATTATTAAACATTGTTTCGTCCAACATGTCAATACCTGAACTTTGGTTATATTCGGTTAGATACTCGTTTTGAAACCAGAAATTATCGTATAAGCTCGTATCTGTAATTGTGGTTTTGTTGGGTGATTCGATTAAAAAAGTCATTGTGGGAATGGTTTTTAAGTTGTCAAATCCTTTGAGTACGAATTCCTTATAAGAAAACATTAATATAGCAAAATATCCTTTTAAGGGAACTTTTTGGTGCTTTTTTTTGTCTAAGGTATAAGGTAAAAGAGCATCAATAAGAAACAAATTTATCTGCGTTCCCTTCCGGAAATTATAACTTGTAAACTTTTTAGCAAAACAGTATAATAAAACACAATTAAATTATTGAAAGAACAAAGGACATTACTTTAATGTGGGAAAAAATTATAAATTATTGTTCAAGGCGGCATTTGTTAGTAAACTTCATTGCTCTCAGCGTATTGATTGGCGGGGTATTTTTCTGGCACCACACACCCAAGGAAGAACTGCCGAATATGGAATTTGATTTCGTAAGAATATCCGCTTACTATCCCGGTGCCTCTCCCAGCGAAGTAGAACATTTTGTAACAAAACCCATAGAAGATGCGGTTAAAGGAATTGACGGGATTGACGAAATATCCAGTACATCCAATGAAGGAAGTTCCAGTGTTTCCGTCCAGCTTGAACAAAATTATGCAGACAGGGATGAGTGTATCATTGAAATCCGTAACGCGGTAATGGATGTAAGACTCCCTGATGAAGTGATAGATGAACCACATATCAGAGAATTTAAAACTTCCAAAAAAGCAATCATAGACATTGCCTTATTTGATAATACTCAACAGCTCTTAGACTATAACCAAAGGAAAAAACTGCAACGTTATGTCAGGGTATTGGAAAACCAACTATTAGCACTTCCTCAGGTAAGCGAAATACGGAGAAGCGGATATCTTGATGAGGAAATTCAAATTCATGCTTATCCTAAAAAACTTATGCACTATAATATTTCTTTCAATAAAGTGCGTCAGGAAATCCAGAACAATAATGTGCGCCAACCGGCAGGCAGTATCGAAGATGAAAAAGAATCAAAAGTTACCCTTGCCGCAGAACTGGACAATCCTGAAAAACTCAGCCAACTGATTATTGAAGGCGGATTCGAAGGCCAGGCAGTAAAACTTAACCAGCTTGCTGATGTCGGCTATGCTTACGAAAAAAATAAAAATATTCTTAAAATAAACGGACACGAAGGCATTATCCTCAATGTTGTAAAAAGCAGCTCTCATGGTATTTTAAAAAGTGTTGATGCCGTCAATAAAACCATAAAAAATTTCCAGAACAGCACCCTTAAAAACAGTGAAATAAAAATGGTTCCCTTAGACGATGAATCAATAATGGTACGCAACCGGCTTTCCATAGTTCAGATTAACGGGGCCATAGGATTTATATTCATCCTGATTATGCTTTTTGTTTTTCTTGATTTTAAATCAAGTATATGCGTAGCCGTGGGTATCCCTTTTTCCTTCTGCTTTGCGATGATTTTTACTTCTCTTTTTGGTTTTACCATTAACAACATTACCCTGGCAGCGGTAATAATCGTTATGGGGATGGTTGTTGACGACGCAATAGTCGTTGCCGAAAATATTATCCGCTTAAGATCTCATGGCAATAATTTTCAGGAAGCCACGGTAAAGGGAACATCTTATGTTCTTCTGCCTATTATTGCCAGCATCGTTACTACCTGTGTCGCTTTCATCCCGCTGTTTTTCTTTCCGGGAAGGTTTGGCAAGTTTAACCAGTTTATTCCACCTATAATATTTCTCATGTTGGGTGGAAGCCTTTTCGAAGCCATATTCATTCTTCCTTCACATATGAATATTCAAGTGCCGCAATGGCTTAGAAGGACAAAAAATACGCCTGCCACAGAGCGAAAGAAAGAACAGCGTCATTGGTTTCATAGAGTTGAAGATGTTTACGGCAAAATTCTGGAAAAAACATTGAAACTTAAACTGCTTATTTTTCTGGTATTCATCGGACTTATGGTTTCTGCCGGATTTGTTTTTATAACCAAGATGAAATTTGTAATGTTTCCCAGAGAGGAAACTACACAGGTTTCTCTTGCCGGCGAAGCCCATCCGGGGACAAAACGCTATGAAACCGCCCGGCTGGTACAACCACTGGAAAAAATATTTTCTGATTATATCGGGAAGGAAATTATCGGTTTTCGAACACAAATAGCCCGAAGCAGGCGGGGGGGTGAGGTGCAAGAAAATAGAATGCGTATGCGTATTGAGCTTGTAGCCAAAGAAAAACGGGATAAATCCTCAAAACAACTTATTAAGGAATGGAAAAAAAAGATTGCCGGTGTTCCCGGTTTTATCAAACTTGATTTTCAAAAACACCGCTTTGGCCATTCCAGCGGAAGTCCTATTGAAGTAATTATTCAGGAAAACAACGACGAAGTGCGGGAAAAAGTCGTGGCCCTAATGGCTAAAAGCATGGAGGAATTTTCCGCTCTGGATAATGTGGAAATTGATCGACCACTAAAACGGCCTGAATATAAAGTAGACCTTAAGCGAAAACTAATCAAGCGTCTGGGTATTAATCCATCCAACATTAAGAATACCTTCCGAACCCTGCTGGAAGGAAATGTGCTTTATGAAGTGCTTCACGAAGACGAAGAAATTAAAGTCCGCCTGACTTCAATTGAAAAGGCTAAAGACGATATAAAAAAAGTGCTTAATGTCCCGGTGGAAAATAACAGCAATTATCTTGTTCCTCTTAAAAACATCGTTGACATTAAAAAGATTATTTCACCCAATAGTATTTCACGTAAAAATTATAAACGTTTTACCACTATTGATGCTGATTTAAGTGAAACTACCGATTTGACCCCTGTTGAAATTGCCGAATATTTTGAAGAAAATATCATTCCGCAAATAATTTCCCAACATCCGACTGCAGGAATAATTTTTGAAGGTGAGGTTAAAGAAACACGGGAATCGCAAAACTACTTTAAAATAGCTATTTTTATGGTGCTTTTTCTTATTTATGTCGTTCTTTCTTTATTATTTGACTCACTGGTTAAACCCCTGCTGATTATGGTCACCATTCCTTTTGGGTTAGTGGGTATAATTTTCGCTTTCTGGGGACACGGAATTACTCTTGTCGGCTACTTTGCCGCCATAGGGGCACTGGGCCTTGCCGGGGTTGTGGTAAATGATTCTATTATTATGCTGGTTAAACTGGACAAGGAATATGACCGGGGGAAACACAGAGAACTATCCAACAAACAAATTGCCAATATTGCCAAAACCAGACTGCGAGCGGTTATTCTTACTACCTTAACTACTGTAGCCGGATTGTTTCCCACCGCATACGGTATAGCAGGATACGATGCGATGTTGGCGGATATGATGCTGGCAATGTCCTGGGGGCTTTTATTCAGCACTTTTATTACCCTGTTATTAATCCCCAGTCTGTATGGTTTCATAAGGGATGTCAAACATAAGTTTCTACCCACACAAAAAGTCTTGAAATCCGGGAAATTATTTACCTTTCTGTTTGTAATTCTTTTTTGTGGTACTGTTTTAGTAGAGGCTAAAGAAGTAGAGCCACCCCAAGTATTGCCTTTGCCTGAATTTGTTACCAAAGCCTGCACCAACGATATTACCTTTCAGGAAATTCTCGTTAACCAACTGGCCGTTACCTATACAAGTTTTTTAACCCTCCCGCTGAAGGACTGGATATTCTCCCTAAAAAGTCAGCATGATACAGTCATTGGCGGAGATTCCACTACCAGCCCGACCAACAGTGTCTCTCTGGACAAATTATTCCCAGCGAGCGGTACAAATCTTTCTATTGACTATGATTTGTCCGGAAACCCTTCATCATCAGAAAACAGTTCCTCTTTTTCCGTCTTAATTTCGCAGCCTCTGGCAGAAAATGCTTTTGGAAAAACTAACAGGTATCTTAAAAAAATAACCGGTATTGAAGAGACTGTCGCCAATCATCAAATTGTCGAAGCGTATGAAGATTATCTGGCGGTCTTAATTACACTATATTATAACTGGTATTTTGCTTATGAAAACTTAAAAACCGCTGAGGCTTCTTACCGGGAAAGTCTCAAACAACTGGATAATATGCTTAAGCGTAAGAAAAGTAATATTGCCCTTGCTGTTGATGTAAATAAAATACGCCTGCAGGTGCTGGCTAAAAAAGAGCGTGTTATTTCTCTTGCGGACAACTTTGATCAAACACACAATCTGATTAAACAAGCTATCGGAGAAAAGGATCAATCAAAATTTTTGCCTGAAGAAACCCCTTCCTTTTACAAAAGTTTAACCCGGTCATTCGATGAAGAATACGCATTATTTAAAGAAAAAAGCCGTACATCCAAAATATTGGGATTATTGGAGAAAAAATCAGACCTGGAATTGAGCAAAGATAAAAACGCTTTACTTCCCTCTTTAAATCTTAGTTTTGGTTATTCCCGGGATGGCTCCGGATACAGGATAACAGATGAAAGCAGCTTTGCCTATACTATGATTTCACTTGAATTTCCCTACAAAGCCACACAGGAAAAAGCGGCATACGAAATATCCAAACTCAATCGTAGAAAAACAGTATTATCTTCCAAAAATAAGCATATTCATCTTTATACTGATTTGCTTAACCTCTACGAAGAGATAGAAAAAACTAAAAATCTTATAAATAATGCCCGGGAGCGTACTAAAATAGCTCAATCCATTTTAAAAGATGAACAAAGAAACTACACCCTGGGACAAGCAACCCTTAATGACTTGATTGCAGCAATCAACAAACTGGAAGATAACAGGTTTAATAAAATTGCTTATTCGGTACAATTGAAACTCCTAATGACTGAATGGTGCCGTTTAACTGACCGGTTAGTTACCCCAAAAGAAATTACGAAAAATAAGAAACCGCATTAGGGATAATTTTTAATTGCTCCCCTCTTCTAATTTTTAAATAATAAAATAAATATTTTTATTGACAATGATTTAAAGAGGTTGTATATTATGTTTAGATTCGTAAACATATGTTTAGATTAAAAGGTAAAAATATATGAGAATAAACAAACCTTTAGATAAAATTTTAAATAGCGAGGTAAAGGTTAAAATCTTGCGATTCCTTTGTAGAACAGAGGCAGAATGGAACGGCCGTCAAATTGCCAAAGAAATTAAAATAAGTCCTGCTACCTGTCACAAAGCCTTACGTGAATTGAATAATGAACAAGTGTTATTATTGAAAAATGTAGGGAAGAGCTACCTTTATCGCTTGAATAAAGAAAATTTTCTTATATCAGCTTTGCTTAAACCTTTATATGAAAAAGAAAACCAACTCCATCGTGAAATATATAAAGCTATAATAGAAAACATAAGTCCCCTATCAAAAAAAAACATAGTTTCTATAGCAGTTTTTGGTAGTATCCAAGCAAAAAAAGAACGGCCTACAAGTGACATAGATCTTCTGATATTGGTAAGTGATAAAAAATATAAAGTACAAATAGAAAAAAATTTTGAAAAAGTGAATAGAAATGTTTTCGACAAATTTGGCAATGTAATTTCTCCTTATATTCAAACTGTTGATGAATTTAAAATAAAACATAAAAACGGACTTCCTTTAATAAAGAAGCTTTTGCGGTCACATAATTTGCTTTTTGGTAAAGCTTTAGAAGGAATAATTTAAATGTCTGCTAAAAAAATAAAAACAAAACCTATAGAAAAAACTCAATATAGAGTTTATTTCAGGAAAGCTACCCAATTTTATAAAGTAATGTTTCAGGCTAAAGAAATACAAAACTGGGATGCTGTAGGTCTAAATGCTGTTCATTGTGCTATTTCTGCCTGTGATGCAATGCTTGTTCTTTATTCGGGTATTCGTTGTAAAAGTGAAAATCATCTGGATGTAGTTACTTTACTGATAAACTCAGTAGATTTAGATGAAACTAAATCCAAAAGCAACACTTTAAAAAAAATTTTATTTAAAAAAAATATCATTGAATATGAAGACAGAAATTTTACCCAAAAAGAAGCCTTAGATATACTTAAACTCACAGAAAGATTCTATATGTGGGTTAGTTCAAAAATAACGAACGAGTTTCATTATGAATAAAATAAACAATTTTATCGTCTTTTTAGCTTCTCCAAATGATCTTAAAGAGGAAAGACTTCTGGCAAAAAAAGTTGAAGAGGACTTAAACAAGAGTATTTCCAAAGGATTAAACTGGCAGATTAATTTACTTGTTTGGGAGGAGTTATCTCCTGGGGTTGGTAGACCTCAAGAAACAATTAATAAAGATATAAAAAGGTGCGATCTCTTTGTTGGTTTGCTTTGGCAGCGATGGGGAACACTCCCTGGAAATGAATATTCTTCCGGATTTGAAGAAGAATTTGCACTTGCTCAAGAATGTCGTAAAAACCCTGATTTTCCATGTAAAGACATATGTTTATTTTTTAAAGAAATAACTGCCCACCAATCTAGTGACCCAGGTCCACAACTAAGAAAAGTTATCGATTTCAAGAAAGAAATAGAGACAAAAAAGGAACTTCGTTATAAAGAGTTTAAAACTAAAAAAGACTGGGAAGAATCGTTTAGAACCCTCTTGCTTGAAAAAATAATAGAAGTGAGTAAGTCATATAATACATTCGAAAAAGAGTCTAAGACAAAAAGTTTACCATCAAATACAATTCTGCCCATTGACCCCACCAACAAAATAACTACCCCGGCTATGAAAGATATTCAAGAAATTATTCAACAATTAGGAAAAAGTGCTACGCTTCCAAAAAAATTTGGAACACTAAATTCATTTCAACGGAATAGATTATATTTATTTTCTTCAGCATTATTATATAATTATGACATTTATGAAACAATGGGGACTCATGAAATTAATTCCTTGTTTAAATATAGGGAAAAGGTTAAACCTTTTTATTTTGAGCAAAAATTAATTTTTAGAACTATAATAAAGGATTCATACGATATAAAACCCGGATGGTTTTGGTCTCATAAAATGACTGAACAAGGACTAACCAAAATATTAATACTTTTTTACAAATCGGTAATCTCAGACGAAGAATTAAAAATACAATGTGTTAAAATATTAAATAAAATGTGGTCAAAAAGCTTAGAAAAGGAAATGTGCCTTTCGCTAAAGGATAACAGTGCAAATGTAATAAAAGAAATTTTAAATGTTTTGCAAATAAAGGGGGACAAAGAATCTCTAAAATATATAGGCACTTATCAAGTAAGCAGTGATTCTTCTGTAAAAAAAGAAGCATTAAGAGCAAAATTTTCCATTTTAGTACGGTGTGACCATTGTGAAGCAATTAATTTTTTAATGGGCATGAAAGAAGACACAGATATTGAATATAGCGATATACAAAAATTGACTCAGAATAGTAATGAAAGAGAATTGCGTTCGTTATTGACAAATTCTAATGATAAAGTACAGCTAGTAGCTTATAAAGAATTAATACCTCGTAATAAATTAAGCAAAAAGAAATTACAAGGTTTGTTAGAAAATGAATCTTTAGAATTGAAATATTATGCTTATAACAAATTAATTGACCAGGGAGAGAACTTTGACCCTAAGGAGATTAGCAACAAATTCGCTTTTCTATCAGAAAAATTAGAAGAAGAAGTTTTATTAAAACTTTTCAAAAAATATTCAAAATCTGAATTACTTAAGCATATAGATTGGATATCATTAAATAGCCCTATTGCTTACAAAGCATTAGGAATCAATTATTTTGATTCGTTCCAAAACATATTAAGGAAAGACATAGATAATAACTTTGAAAGAATAAAACTTGCCTATATTGAGCTATTTGCAAAAGAAATAACGGAGAAAACAATATTAGGGTTAAAAATAAAAAATTTACCTTATGATGCAAAAAAAATAGAACAGCATTGTAAATTACTAGCAGAAAAAGAAATGGAAAAAAAGTTTAATAAATTTGATAATTCTATAAAAAATGACTTCACACATGCAGCTCTTAGCGTTTTATTAATTGAAGGACATAAAGATGATGTAATTTATGCAAGAAAATACTTAAGCTCTGATAATAGTGAAATAAAGGAAATAGCGGTAGAAATATTAAGACATTTTGGTAATGACAAAGATATAGTTAACTTATTTGATATAGCTACAAATAGTTCTGGAAGTTTGAAAGAAAAGGCTGCAAAAGCAGCATTATTCTTAGATAAAAATATGCACTTTAAGATTAGACACCTGTTTTTAACGAGTAACGATCCTAAATTAGTTAAATATTCTCTTAGTAAAGACAACAGTTATTTAAGTCTTGTCGAAAAAAATCTTCTTAGTAATAATAGTGAAATTAGAGAAATATGTATTTCTTATTTAATTAAAAATTTAGAGGAAGAAAAACTATTATCCTTATTGGATAGACATTTAAATGAAAAAACTTATTATTACAACGTTGTGTGTTGGTTAGATAAATGTTTATATGCTCCCCCAAAATTGAAAGAAGTTTTTTTTAAGGAAATAACTGGTAAAATAGATAATGAGTAACTATTCTGACTAATAATATCAATCATAGATTTTGAAAAATTAATGTATAAAAAACATATACAAAGAGTACTTACAAAGTAATTTTTGTACAACAACTATACGGAGACAAATATACTTTCAATTCCCCTCCTGCCTATTGTACAATTAATACAAAATTATAGATACAAAGGAAAAGTAAATGGAACATTGGTGGCAAATAGAAAAAGAGGAAGTAGTTCAGGTTTTAACAAGTGATTTAACTTCCGGGTTAAGCACCGAGGAAGCAATAAGCAGATTAAAAAAATACGGACATAATCAATTAAAGGAAAAAAAAAGCCGTTCACCTTTGCGTATTTTCTTTGAACAATTTGAAAATTTTATCGTCTGGGTATTAATCGGGGCAGCTTTGGTATCAGGTTTTTTAGGTGAATGGATAGATGCTATTGCCATAGTAGCTATTGTTACGTTAAATAGCGTTTTAGGATTTATTCAGGAATATCGTGCCGAAAAAGCCCTGGAGGGTTTAAAAAAATTATCCTCCCCTTTCTCCAAAGTCATCCGCGAAAGCAAACATGAAGTCGTGCCTTCTTTAAATCTTGTTCCCGGTGACTTGATAGAAATCGAGGCAGGTGACCATATCCCGGCGGATAGCCGTGTGGTCTATATGACCCAAAACTTTAGCACACAGGAAGCAAGTCTCACCGGAGAATCTCATCCAACGATAAAAACTACTGCTGTTTTAGATAAAGAAGTTGCCTTAGCTGATAGAAAAAATATGCTTTTTCTGGGAACCTCCGTTGCCTCGGGTAAAGCAAGAGCAATAATTGTTGCGACCGGGATGAATACTGAATTGGGTAAAATTGCGGAAATGATTCAAGAGGTAGAACCGCAATCCACCCCTTTACAGAAAAAATTAGCCCAGTTTGGGAAATTTGTTGTTTACTTTTGTTTTGTTCTTGTTGCCATCGTTTTTTTATTGGGATTTCTACGCGGCGGAAATCTTTTTGATTTATTTCTTACCTCCGTAAGTTTAGCTGTAGCCGCTATACCGGAAGGACTTCCGGCAGTAGTAACTGTTGTGCTGGCTCTTGGTGTTCAAAAAATGGTAAAACGTAATGCCCTTATCAGGAAACTCCCGGCTATTGAAACATTAGGCTGTTCAACAGTAATATGCTCGGATAAAACAGGAACTCTTACTAAAAACGAAATGACTGTTCAGGCCATCTTTACTAATAATAGTCTATTTAAAGTAACCGGAATAGGGTATGAACCCCAAGGAGAATTTCTACTCAACGGAGAGGCAATTAACTTAGCCGCTTATCCGGATTTAAAAAATGTTTTAGTCTGCGGGAGTTTATGTAACGGAGCTGAGCTGATTAAAAAAGATAATTCTTATAAAATAATCGGGGATCCCACAGAAGGTTCTTTATTAGTTTGTGCGGCTAAATCCGGTTTATGGAAAAATAAACTTGAAGAGAAATTTCCTTTTATAGAAGAAATACCTTTTGATTCTATCCGAAAGAAAATGACTATAATCCGCAAAGATAAAAACAAATTAGTTGCTTTTGTAAAAGGAGCTCCTGATGTAATGCTTGATAATTGCACCGAGATTGAAATAAATGGTCAGCGAAGAAAAATTACCCAGTCCGATAAGCAAAATATACTTAATGTTAATAGTGAACTTGCCCATCAGGCAATGAGAATTTTAGCGGTGAGCTCTCGGGAATTAGATAATAGCGTTACCAATTATGGCCCGGAAACCATAGAAAAAAATCTTGTTTTTTTAGGTTTAATGGCAATGGTTGACCCACCCAGGGAGGAAGTAAAAAAAGCGGTAGCTGAATGTAAAACCGCCGGCATAAGAACCGTAATGATTACTGGTGACCATAAACAGACGGCAGTGGCAATTGCTCAAAAATTGGGTTTTTTTAAAAATGATATCCGTGCATTGACCGGCGTAGAATTGGACAAATTAAGTAATGAAGCCTTTAAAGAAGAAGTTACTAAAACTGCCGTATAC
>JAUVLC010000133.1 GCA_030595925.1 Clostridia bacterium
TCGGTTCCTATGTAAGAAAAGAAAATAAAAAATCAAGTGATATTGATTTTCTTGTAGAATTTAAGATAGCTACTTTTGATAATTATATGGGACTTTGTTTGGATTTAAAGCATAAATTGCATAAAAAGGTAGATTTGGTGAATATAAAAGCTTTAAAGAAACGAATTAAACCATATATCTTAAAGGAGGTAGAATGGGTGTGAGAGATTATAAATTGTATATAGAGGATATACTTGAATGTATTGGAAAAATTAAGAAATACACAAGAAATCTTTCTTTTAAACAGTTTTCAAAAAATGAGAAAAGTATCGATGCCGTAATTAGAAACTTTGAAGTCATTGGTGAAGCAGCAAGACAATTACCGCAAAAGATAAAAGTAAAATATCCGGAGGTTGAATGGAAATCCCTGATTAATTTTAGAAATGTTATTATCCATGAATATTTTGGGATAGATGATGAAATAATGTGGGATGTAATAAAGACAAAACTAACACCGTTAGAGAAAAAGATAAAGAATGTTTTAAAAACTTATAAGGATTAGGAAAAAAATAGGGGCAAATAAGTTATGGTAATGAAACACAATTCTGTTGATATAGATCCTATACCCCAGATTCCTTATGAAATAAAACAAGCCGTTTCCAATGAGAAATTAGTGGTTTTTATTGGCGCAGGAGCATCAACAATAATTGGTTGTAGTAGCTGGGATGAATTAGCAAATCAATTAGTTGGTACAGTTTATAAAAATGAGAAAATTAATTATCAAGAAAAAGAAAAGATTATTAAAGAATATGGGACAAGAAAAACAATAACTGTTTGTAAAAAATGGTTGCCTCAAGAAGTATATAGAGAAAAATTAACCGAATTATTAAAAGATCAAGATAAAAAAATAATGAGCTATCCCATATATGAAAAACTTTATAAATTGAGAGGGATTTTTTTGACAACGAACATTGATTCTTATTTTGATAATTTATTTAACAAAGAGAAAATATTTAGCAATGAAAACTGGTTTAAGCCAGAAAATATAAGTCCCCTTTCTTTATTTCATCTACATGGGTCAATAAATAATTTCGATACTATTATATTTACCACCCAAAAATATATAGAACATTATAACAAGAAAGAAATAAAGCGATTTCTCGAGTACATATTCAATACAGAATTTACAGTATTATTTATGGGTTATAGTTTGTCCGAATTAGAAATCTTAGATTATGTTTTACTCAAGGGAAGAGTTGGAAACGAAATTAGTGAAAAGGAAAAAGCAATAAAACATTTTATTCTTTTACCTTTCTATAAAACGGAAAAAAATATGTTTGAATTTGAACAACAATATTTTACAAATTTAAATGTAACAGCTATTCCATATGCAATAGACGAAAGGGGTTATGAACAGTTATACTATGTTATTGAGAGGTGGGAGAAAGAAATTAACTTAACTTCTTCTTTTTTATATAAAAATTATCAACTTATAGAACAGAATAGTAATGATTATATCAAAAAGAATGCTACAGAAATATTCCAATTAATTAGAAACGATGAGCACTTTGGGAATCATTTCTTTAAAAAACTAAGTACAGTAAAATGGTTTGACCCATTAAAAGAAAAAGATTATTTTTCTCCGGAAAAAGCGCCAGGTTTTGTAGAAGCAGAAGAAAAAGGAACTTATAAAATTCCTGTCTGGAATGTTTTACAATATTTAGAAAGAGTTTCAGAGCAAGTAAATGTTGTTGAAAATGAAGGATTTATTGATGAGTTATTAGGTATTATAAAGAATGTTACGAACTATCATATTGAGCATAATAAAAAATTAGATAATTATCGCACTTGGTGGTTTTTTGTGAAGATTTTATTAAATATACCCAATGATAAAATTTCAGATGATATTATTAAATTACTTCCGACATGGCTTGATTCAAAGTTTGATACAACATTACAGGGTTCAGATATTGCCAGAAAACTTTTGCCTAAATTTCTAAACAGCAATAACTCTGATGATTGGAAAAAAGCCGAAAAAATTATTGAATATATCACTAATATTAAATGGGTACCCTTACCAAAAGAAAGAACTGAATTAGTCGGAGAAAAAGAAAAACCTAAAACTATTCTTAATACACACTGGCTTTTAGATACATTCAAAAAAAAGGCAGTTGCAGTTAAAGTTGGTGAAAATTGTAGTGAAAAAATTATCTTTATTTTAGCAAATAGGATAAAAGAGATTTTTAGAAAGGAGTTTAAAGAGCATGGTATAGATGTTAAATATAAAAAGAATATTTGTCGTATAAATATAAGACATTTAAAGGAGTACGAATATAAAGGTTCTTTTGGTGTAATTAAGAAAGAAGAGTTAGAAAAAGAAAAAACAGAAGATAATCTTTTTAAAGGGATTAAGGCAAAACCAGAAAAGGAATTTTTTTTCGAATTAAAAAATTGTAAAAATAGAAGAACATTTGTAGAAAAAATAAAACGAGAAGTTTTATCTAATAAATTATTTAAGGATTTAAATAAGGTTGTCGGGAAAGAACTAAGTGTCCTTTATGACAATATTTTTATTGATTTTTCATATATGTGGTTTGAATCATTAGGAGGAGTCTATAATGCTAAAGGAATTCTAACCGTGATGTTGAAAGATATTATTTTGGCAAAAGCAAGAAAAGAGAAGAGGACTACAAGAAAAATATTTAAGAAATTTTTGGGAGAGGAATATCAATATCCTTTATTTACTCGCTTAGTTTTATTTGTTATAGGAAAGGAATGGAATGGTTACAAAGATGTATTTTGGAAGATGCTTAAAAAAGAAAAAGATAGACTTTTTAATGGTTCCCATTTTAAAGACGAAATATTTAAATTATTAAAAAACAATGTTAAAGTTTTTTCACAAGAAGAAAAAGAAATAGTCAAAGAAATTATTGAGAAAGGGCCACAGAAAAACCTGCCAAAAGATAATAGAAATAAATCCATAGCTTATTGGAAACAGGGATGGTATTTAGCTTTAAAATCTGATCCTTGTTTCGCTAAACTATATAAAAAAATGAAAGAGATGACCGGAACAGAAGTAAAGGAAAAAACACACCAAATACAAACAAGATGGGGTCCGGGGAAATCACCTTTAACTAAAGAACAGATTGTAAAAATGCCAAATGAAGAATTAGCAAAGTTTATGATTGGCTTTAAAGGGGGAGACCTTTTTAATCCTCCCACAGTAGAGGGATTAGCTACTACCTTTAAGTCTACAGTGCAGGAAGAACCGGGTAAATTTATCGAAAATCTCTCTCCATTTTTAAATGTTGGTTATTATTATGTTTATTACCTCCTTTGGGGTATAAAAGATGCATGGATTGATAAAAAAAATATAGATTGGGACAAACTTCTTAAATTTACTAAGGAATATATAGATAAGCCCGGTTTTTGGGAAGGTAAGTTTAAAATAAAAGGTGAGGATGCTCGTGATGCTGAATATTCCTGGATAACAGGGATGGTTGGAGAACTTATCCAGGAAGGAACACGAAGTGACGCTTGGGCCTTTTCAGAAAAATACTTTACAGTTACTAAAGAGATTCTTTTTACTCTTTTAGATAAAGAAAAAAATCAAAAAGAACAAGAAAGAGGTGCCGTAATTCAGGCATTAAATTCTCCTTTTGGGAAAAATATTACAGCCTTGATTTATTTAACTTTAAGGATTGTGCGTGTAGAAACTAAAAAAGGAAATAAAAAAGAACCAAAATGGTTGCCTGATATAAAAAAGAAATATGAAAAAGTGTTAAAGGATGAGATTGTTGAAGCATATACTTTGGTTGGTCAATACAGTGCTAATTTGCATTATCTGGATAAAAAATGGGTTGAAAATAAAATAGAAAATTTCTTAACTCTATATAGAAAAAAAGTATCTTTATGGGAAGCATTTCTGGAAGGGTATTTATTTAATGGAGAATTAAATAAATATGTGTATTTTTTAATGAAAGAACATTATGAGTTAGCAATAGACCATTTTTTTAAAGATGAAAACATGAAAGAACGATTAGTTCAACATATCAGTATTGGGTATTTAGGGGGTCATGAAAATTTTAAAGAAAATAGCCTTTTTGGTAAATTGTTAAAAAAATGTCCGGAACATATAAAAGAAATTATCAGTTTTTTTTGGTCGCAGAGAGAATATGTCAATGGATCTGAAGATAAAGAGGGGAAAGAAGTAAGAAATAAAATTCTTAAGTTTTGGCGGTGGGTTTATGAAAAATACAAAAAAACAAATACAAAAGATTTGAATAAAGAAGACCGGGAAATATTATCGGAATTAGTGGGATTAACAGTATTTCTTCTCCAAATAAATGCCGAAAGTAATGAGTGGTTACTTCTATCGGCACCTTTCATTGATTTTCATGCATCATTGTTTATTTTTGAGGACCTGGACAGATTAAAAGATAAGGGGGAGAGTGTTAAATATATAGGTAAAATACTATTAGCGATATTAGAAAAGTATACTCCAGATTATAGAGAAGAAGATATTTATTCAATTGTAAAATTTCTTTATCAATCAAAGGACAAAAAAAGAAAAGAAGAAGCGAATGAAATATGTACCATTTGTGACAGTCGAGGGATTGATTTTTTAAAAAAATTGTGGGAAGAAAATAATCCGGACCAAATAGAATAATTCAAAGAAATATTCGTCCCTAAAAGCTATGGATATTTTCTAAAGCCGAAAAAATAAGAAAAAACCTTTTTTTATCCTCATATTTTTAGCAAAATAATCTTTATAATAAATAAAAGTAAAAAAGTTTGTCATTGCGAGCGGTAGCGAAGCAATCTCCAAAGATAATAATTTTATGAATAAACAATAGTATATTTATATAATGACCAACAAAGACAATGCAGTTCTTTACACAGGGGTTACCAATAATTTAATAAAAAGAACATATGAGCATAAGGCAAAGGTGATTGATGGCTTTACCAGGAGATACAATATTATTAAATTAGTATACTATGAAATTTTTGAAGATATAGAAAATGCAATTATAAGAGAAAAACAGATTAAAGGTGGTTCAAGACAGAAGAAAATCGACTTAATCAATAATATGAATAAAAGCTGGAATGATTTATATGAAGAATTGTGAGATTGCTTTACCCTCTACTAAGTAATGACGGATTCGCAATGACAAAAAAAAGTATTTACTGATACTTTACTTGCGAATCAATCCTTGACAGCGTGGGTATTTCTGTTTATAATAACGATAAGAAAAATGGTTTTTTGCTGATAGAATGATAAGTAAAAAAGAGAATTATGTTTTATTAAATAAAACCTAATAAAAACAGGAGGGAAGAGAATGAGATGTCCGGTATGTGGTCTTGAAAGTGAAGAAAAAGATTTAAAGTGTAGTGTATGTGGTGCGGTTTTAAAAAAAGGTGAAGAACCTGTAGAAAAATCCGTTGAAAAAGAAGTTCAGGGTCAAAAGTCAGCAACCAAAGTTTCTTTAAGTGCTTTCCCTACCGTGAAATTCGGGAGAAGATTAGTTGCTTATCTTATTGATTTTGCGGTAATAACGTTGTTTTTTACTTTTTTAGTTGCAGCCGGGATGAAAGAAATTCCTGATTTCCTTGCGCAGACGGGAATGGCTTTTTATTTTATTATACTCTGGGTATTCTGGGACGGACGGACTGTAGGAAAAAAAATAATGAAAATAAAAATCATAACAATTGAAGGGAAATCCATCACCCCAGGGAAGGCAATTTTGAGATATTTAGGATATATAATTTCTTCTTTAGGGGCGTTTCTTGGGTTTTTGTGGATTATCTGGGATAAAAACCATCAGGGATGGCATGATAAAATAGCAAAAACATTGGTTGTTAAAGAATAGTGGTGTCCGGGTATAATAAATCAACAAAATTAACCATGGATTCAATGAAAGGTAGTGTCAAAAAAGGTATGAAAGAAAAACAGAAAGAAGTTTGTAGATAAAGGGAAAATCTTCTGTAAATAGGGGGAGGTAGCCGCAGGCTTTAGCCTGCGTTATCGTTGGAGATTTTTCGCAGGCTAAAGCCTGCGAC